>NZ_AMGD01000133.1:0-209 GCF_000297555.1 Paenisporosarcina sp. TG-14 | reverse complement strand
CCCACCAAAAAAAAACAAAAAAAAAAAAAAAAAAAGAAGAAAAAAAAATAAAAAAAAAAAAAAAAAAAAAAATAAACAAAAAAAAAAAACAAACAATAAAAAAAAAAAAAAAAAAAAAAAAAAAAAAAAAAAAAAAAAAAAAAAAAAAAAAAAAAAAAAAAAAAAAAAAAAAAAAAAAAAAAAAAAACTACTTTTTTTTTTTTTTTTTT
>NZ_AMGD01000132.1:0-239 GCF_000297555.1 Paenisporosarcina sp. TG-14 | reverse complement strand
GCTTAGGGTTGAGCTGGCGCTTGAAGCTAGACAACATTGAAAGGCGTAAAGCGCCATCTAGCTCCACCCCGGCGCTGGAAGAACCGATGCGAAAGCTACTTTCGTCTGAGGTTCTGAAGCTTAGGGTTGAGCTGGCGCTTGAAGCTAGACAACATTGAAAGGCGTAAAGGGCCATCTAGCTCCACCCCGGCGCTGGAAGAACCGATGCGAAAGCTACTTTCGTCTGAGGTTCTGAAGCT
>NZ_AMGD01000131.1:0-428 GCF_000297555.1 Paenisporosarcina sp. TG-14 | reverse complement strand
AAATGCCGGGGTGGCGGAACTGGCAGACGCACAGGACTTAAAATCCTGCGGTAGGTGACTACCGTACCGGTTCGATTCCGGTCCTCGGCACCATTTTTTATAAAACAGCATATTTAGCGCCCGTAGCTCAATTGGATAGAGTACTTGACTACGAATCAAGCGGTTAGAGGTTCGAGTCCTCTCGGGCGCGCCATTATTATTTAATATCGGGAAGTAGCTCAGCTTGGTAGAGCACTTGGTTTGGGACCAAGGGGTCGCAGGTTCGAATCCTGTCTTCCCGACCAGTTTATTATATCCCTTTTAAGGGGCCTTAGCTCAGCTGGGAGAGCGCCTGCCTTGCACGCAGGAGGTCAGCGGTTCGATCCCGCTAGGCTCCACCAAATATCTTATGGATCATTATATCCTGTCGTCCTAGAACAGCTGGCTAG
>NZ_AMGD01000130.1:0-878 GCF_000297555.1 Paenisporosarcina sp. TG-14 | reverse complement strand
GTTCAATTAATGAATAATGTAAAGTACATAAACGCTGGAACAGTGGAATTTTTGGTTTCAGGAGATGAGTTTTACTTCATCGAAGTGAATCCAAGAATTCAAGTAGAACATACCATTACAGAGATGGTGACGGGAATTGATATCGTCCATTCTCAAATTCATATTGCAGATGGTTCATCTTTATATGAAGAAGAAATTGGGATGCCTACTCAAGAAGAAATTCCGTTATTCGGGTTTGCCATTCAATCTCGTGTGACAACAGAAGATCCATTAAATAATTTTATGCCTGATACAGGGAAATTAATGGTGTACCGCTCTGGTGGAGGATTTGGAGTTCGGTTAGATGCTGGTAATGGCTTCCAAGGTGCTATCATTTCACCATACTACGATTCTTTGCTTGTAAAAGTATCAACATGGGGCAAGACGTTTAAAGAAGCTGCTGCAAAAATGGACCGAAATTTACAAGAATTCCGTATTCGTGGAATTAAAACGAACATTCCATTTTTAGGGAATGTCGTTAAACATCAAAACTTTATTACAGGTAATTTTAATACAAGCTTTATTGATTCAACACCAGAACTGTTCTTGTTCCCACTTCGTAAAGACCGTGGAACAAAACTATTAAATTATATCGGAAACGTAACAGTGAATGGTTTCCCAGGAATAGAAAAAGCATCAAAGCCGGTGTTTACCGTTCCAAGAAAACCAAAAATTGATTTATTAGTTCCACCAACATCTGGGACAAAACAAATCCTAACTGAACGTGGAGCAGAAGGACTAGTTAAGTGGATTCACGAACAAAATGATGTGTTAATAACCGATACGACATTCCGTGATGCCCATCAATCATTGCTTGCTACACGTGTACGTTCAAATGA
>NZ_AMGD01000129.1:0-727 GCF_000297555.1 Paenisporosarcina sp. TG-14 | reverse complement strand
CCAGTTCCGCCACCCCGGCATTTTATAAGAATCTATGGAGCGGAAGACGAGGTTCGAACTCGCGACCCCCACCTTGGCAAGGTGGTGTTCTACCACTGAACTACTTCCGCTAGTATATATAAATGGTGCGGGTAAAGGGAGTCGAACCCCCACGCCTTGCGGCGCTAGATCCTAAGTCTAGTGCGTCTGCCAGTTCCGCCATACCCGCAACTTAGTATTAAAAAATGGTGAGCCATGTAGGATTCGAACCTACGACCCTCTGATTAAAAGTCAGATGCTCTACCAACTGAGCTAATGGCTCTAATGAAGTGGTGCCGGAGAAAGGAGTCGAACCCTCGACCTACTGATTACAAGTCAGTTGCTCTACCAGCTGAGCTACTCCGGCATTTCGCAAAAAAAAATGGAGGATGACGGGCTCGAACCGCCGACCCTCTGCTTGTAAGGCAGATGCTCTCCCAGCTGAGCTAATCCTCCGTAACAATCGCCCAGCGACGTCCTACTCTCACAGGGGGAGACCCCCAACTACCATCGGCGCAAAAGAACTTAACTTCCGTGTTCGGGATGGGAACGGGTGTGACCTCTTTGCCATTATCACTGGACTGGATATTTAATTTTAAAGACAAGACTTATTATAGCAAGTCTGATGAGATTTACAAGCTTTTTTAATAAAATATATGCTTGTTCACTCAAAACTGGATAAACGGGCCATTGAAAGCCATTCAATCTT
>NZ_AMGD01000128.1:0-208 GCF_000297555.1 Paenisporosarcina sp. TG-14 | reverse complement strand
CAGAATAAACCTGTTTTACACTTTTCCTACGCAAACCAGCTTCACCGAATTCTTTATAAGCACGGACCCATCGTTTTATTTGAGATTCACTAGAAATATTAAATGCTTTAGCTAAAGCTTTGTATCCCAAGGAACCTTCTAAATAGGCCCTCACAACTTTCAATTTAAATTCATCGCTATATTTTGCCATATAAAAAACACCCCAAAA
>NZ_AMGD01000127.1:0-219 GCF_000297555.1 Paenisporosarcina sp. TG-14 | reverse complement strand
AAAGAAGAAGGATTCCGATTAAAAGATGTATTGAAACAAGTAGATATTCCAGAAGCGACGTACCATTATCACATCAATCAAATGAACAATGAAGATCCAAATCAAGAATGGAAAGAGTTAATTTCAGCCCTTTTTCACAAACATGAAGGAAGGTATGGTTATCGCCGGATTTACTTAGAATTGCGAGCGCAAGGCTATATCATTAACCATAAAAAAGTA
>NZ_AMGD01000126.1:0-283 GCF_000297555.1 Paenisporosarcina sp. TG-14 | reverse complement strand
AATGTTGGTCTTTTCGAAATCCCATAAGAAATAATTTCGCCATTATAGAGGTCTAGAAACGGACTTAAATACAGCTTTTCATCGCCTGTACACTTAAACTCTGTTACATCCGTTACGAGTTTTTGGAGACGATAAGGTGTCTTAAATCGACGGTTTAGACGGTTTTTAGCGACTTTGCCAACTTTCCCTTTATAGGAATTATAACGAGATTTACGTTTGAACTTCACACACTTTAAATTCAGTTCCCCCATAATTCGTTGTACTTTTTTATGGTTAATGATAT
>NZ_AMGD01000125.1:0-398 GCF_000297555.1 Paenisporosarcina sp. TG-14 | reverse complement strand
TTTAATCGGAATCCTTCTTCTTTGAGTTCGAATGCCAACGCTGCTTGTGCTTTTCGAGATAGACGTCCGGTTTCTCCCGAAAAGCTTTCAACTTTTTTAAATAGGCGACCTCAAGACGAAGGAGCTCAATTTCACGTTCTAACAGTTCTTCACGAGATTCTGTACTTTCTTGTTTTACAGCTTTGATTTTAGGATTTTTAGACATAGGAGGCCGTCCCTTCACTTTTTCTTTCAGGCCTTCTATCCCTTCTTTAAAAAATTTACCGTTCCAATTCACTATTAACGTTGGATTATTCATGTTAAATTGAATCGCTGTGTCTTGATAAGAAGCACCTGTTTGTTTCATAAAGTTTAATACATCCAGTTTGAATTTAACAGAATAAACCTGTTTTACACTT
>NZ_AMGD01000124.1:0-277 GCF_000297555.1 Paenisporosarcina sp. TG-14 | reverse complement strand
TCACGCTAATCCCACCGGAGTCGCCGCCTTCCACTTCAATCCATGAAGTGGGTAGTAACCAACAAGAAAATCTATCAATTGCTTATTACTAAGACACGATTGAATCTAAGTTAAGCTAGAATTAGAACCAACCTATAATCGTAGTTGCCATCTATATGAGTTGATTGAAGCTCAGGTGGCGACTTCTGCGGGAATAGCAGATGTTTTCTGCACCGAAAGCGGCAGGTACATGAGACGAGGAGACTGAAGCCATGCCCGCGAAAAGCGTCCACCGTAG
>NZ_AMGD01000123.1:0-823 GCF_000297555.1 Paenisporosarcina sp. TG-14 | reverse complement strand
TGAACTGAGCCCTTATTAACGGACAGTTTAATAAAAAGGTACCTGTAATTTATGTTGCGATTAGATGACTTCGGTATTGTGCCGGAGTCATCTTTTTTAAGTCCCATTGTTTACGTGTTGTATTGTAATGCATCATATAGTCATCAATCATACCCTTCAGGTCTACCAAACTCACTGCTTCCTTATAATCTACATCATCCTTAAAATGGCCAAAGAATGACTCCATAGGGGCATTGTCTATACAATTACCACGACGTGACATGGATTGAACTAGACCCATTTCTTTCACAAGTTCTTGAAAATCTGGATGTGTGTAATGGAATCCTTGATCTGAGTGGATCATCGCTTCTGGATGAATGTTTCCTCCTAATGATTCTTCTAATTTAGCTAGAGTACGAAAAACAATTCGCATACTTAAACTAGTTGAAAGCTCATATGCGATAATCTCACGTGTGGCAACGTCTTTAACACATGATAGGTAGGCGGTTTGACCACTTCCATAGGGAAGGTATGTGATGTCAGTCAAAAGCACTTTGCCTGGTTCGTCTTGTTTGAATTGTCTATTCAGTCGATTCGGAATTTTTCGGTGCGCATGAGTAGCTTTCGCACAATTTTTATAAGGGTTTGCTCGTCTTATCTTAGCGAATAGATTGAACCTACGCATCAAACGAAGAATCTTTTTATGATTCATGGGCGTTACCAGTAAATCTTCAAGAGCCATGTAAAACCCGCGATAGCCGATTTTCCCCCTTTTGGCATCATAAATGCTTTTCAATAGTAAATAGTCTTGATAATCTTGTTCTTCACGAATCGCACGACTCTC
>NZ_AMGD01000122.1:0-918 GCF_000297555.1 Paenisporosarcina sp. TG-14 | reverse complement strand
GATCCTACACCATTTACTTTATTAATATCAGTTTCTAATTTACTCACTTCGTCTTCTTCAGCAGTAAGTTCAACTAATACTTTTATTTCAACATCCTTCTCTAAATCATCTGCTACTTTATTTAAATTCATCATGATCATGACGAATACGCCAACTAAAAGTAAAGTTACTGTCACAGCGCTTGCTGATGCAAAAGTCATCCAGCCATTTCGACTTAAACTTTTGAAACTTTCACGGAAATGACGTCCTACAGTTCTAAATTTCATAACCGTAGTCACCTCCAAGTTCATCACGAACAACGAGTCCACCTTCAACTGCGATAACTCGATGTTTAATGGTGTTTACTATTTCCTTGTTATGAGTTGCCATAATAATGGTTGTGCCTCGACGATTTATTTCTTCAAATAAATTCATAATATCCAATGCAGTTTCGGGATCTAAGTTACCCGTAGGCTCGTCTGCAATCATCACTTTTGGTGTATTCACAATAGATCGTGCAATCGAGACACGCTGCTGTTCACCGCCTGAGATTTCAGTTGGGAACATACGAGCTTTATGTTTAAGTCCTACTAAATCTAATACTTCCATTACACGTTTTCTAATGACTTTTTGTGGTTGTTCAATCACTTCTAAAGCAAAAGCTACGTTTTCGTAAACATTTAAGAGAGGCAATAATTTGAAATCTTGAAAGACAACGCCTATTTGACGTCTTAAAAGTGGTACTCGTTTTGACTTTAACTTTGCTAAATTAATTCCGTTTACAACTATATCTCCGCTCGTTTGTCGCTCTTCTCTATACATCATTTTGATGAATGTCGTTTTACCAGCCCCACTCGGACCCACAACATAAACAAATTCACCTTGTTTAATTTCTATATTAATTCCATTTAAAGCAACAATACCGTTCGGATATTTCTT
>NZ_AMGD01000121.1:0-380 GCF_000297555.1 Paenisporosarcina sp. TG-14 | reverse complement strand
ATAGAAGAAGTAAAAGCATTTGGCGAAGAATATGGCTATCCTTTAATGATTAAAGCGTCCTTAGGCGGCGGCGGTCGCGGTATGCGAAGTGTCCCTACAGTGAACGATGTTGAGTCAGGATACGAGAGAGCAAAATCAGAAGCAAAAGCTGCTTTTGGATCCGATGAAGTATACGTTGAAAAGCTTGTGTATAAGCCAAAACATATAGAAGTCCAAATTTTAGGGGATAAGCACGGCAATTTGGTGCATTTGTACGAGCGTGATTGTTCAATTCAACGGAGACATCAAAAAGTAGTTGAAATTGCTCCTTCTAACTCCTTAACAAAAGAATTACGTGATCGTATTTGTGATGCAGCGGTTCAATTAATGAATAATGTAAA
>NZ_AMGD01000120.1:0-878 GCF_000297555.1 Paenisporosarcina sp. TG-14 | reverse complement strand
GTTCAATTAATGAATAATGTAAAATACATAAACGCTGGAACAGTGGAATTTTTGGTTTCAGGAGATGAGTTTTACTTCATCGAAGTGAATCCGCGAATTCAAGTAGAACATACCATTACAGAGATGATAACGGGAATTGATATCGTCCATTCTCAAATTCATATTGCAGATGGTTCATCTTTATTTGAAGAAGAAATTGGGATGCCTACTCAAGAAAAAATTCCGTTATTCGGGTTTGCTATTCAATCTCGTGTGACAACAGAGGATCCATTAAATAATTTTATGCCTGATACAGGGAAATTAATGGTGTACCGCTCTGGTGGAGGATTTGGAGTTCGGTTAGATGCTGGTAATGGCTTCCAAGGAGCTGTCATTTCACCATACTACGATTCTTTGCTTGTAAAAGTATCAACATGGGGCAAAACGTTTAAAGAAGCTGCTGCAAAAATGGACCGAAATTTACAAGAATTCCGTATTCGTGGAATTAAAACGAACATTCCATTTTTAGGGAATGTCGTTAAACATCAAAACTTTATTACAGGTAATTTTAATACGAGCTTTATTGATTCAACACCAGAACTGTTCTTGTTCCCACTTCGTAAAGACCGTGGAACAAAACTATTAAATTATATCGGAAACGTAACAGTGAATGGTTTCCCTGGAATAGAAAAAGCATCAAAGCCAGTGTTTACCGTTCCAAGAAAACCAAAAATTGATTTATTAGTTCCACCAACACCTGGGACGAAACAAATCCTAACTGAACGTGGAGCAGAAGGACTAGTTAAGTGGATTCACGAACAAAAAGATGTGTTAATAACCGATACGACTTTCCGTGATGCCCATCAATCATTGCTAGCTACACGTGTACGTTCAAATGA
>NZ_AMGD01000119.1:0-639 GCF_000297555.1 Paenisporosarcina sp. TG-14 | reverse complement strand
TTTTTTTTTTTTTTTTTTGTTCGCTTTGTTTATTAGCCAGTTTTAATCTAAAGGGTAAAATAATACGGATTTGTAATTCTGGAAATTTCTATATCCATAAGCGACACGATTCAATACTTTGATTTTATTGTTAGTCCCTTCAATTCTTCCGTTATTGTAAAGGTAAATAAAGCTGTTTTCTATGAACAGAAGATGTTTTCTTAACATTTTAGCTTATAACTTGAAATTAAAGGTGAAACAAATCTAGTTAAACAAGTCTCTAATGCCTTGAAATTCTTATCAGACATAGCTTTTAAAAGTTCTTGATAGAGCTATAATTCGCTTTTAATATTGAATCATACGCTAACATTTCTTCTACAATACTTGTCGCTAAGCGTTGGCCGAATAATGGGTAGTATTTACCTTCTTTTATGAAGTTTTCTTCAAAAGTAATGTTTGGGTCTTGAATATCGAGAAAGATTTAATACTAGTAGAATGTAACAAGTGAGTTCACTCCTGGATGATGGTTTTGGTCGACTTTTATTCTACAAAGAATCTCCCTTGTTTTCTATATCTATTTGAACTTATGTTTCCTATATTCTCTTAGCTGATTGGAGTGCAGAGCGGCGACTCCGGTGGGATTAGCGTGACAGGTGAGAC
>NZ_AMGD01000118.1:0-1695 GCF_000297555.1 Paenisporosarcina sp. TG-14 | reverse complement strand
AGCACCCCAAATCATAGCAGCGGTAGTTAAGCCTGTAATACTATCATTACCTCTTCGCAATATGACGCCTGCACCCAGAAAACCAATTCCACTAACTATTTGGGCTGCAAGGCGTAAGGGGTCCATCGTGATATTAACTCCACTTCTTGCTTCAGTAATATAGGCAGTCTCTATAGAAATGTAAGTAAGAAGGCAGCTGAATGTTGCAATTACTAAACTAGTCTTTAATCCGACTGGTTTCTTTTTTAGTTCCCTTTCAACACCAATTATTAAACTTAATAATGCCGCTAAACCTAATTTAATTAATATCTCGGTATGGATAAATACTCCAGATATTAAATCAATCAATTAAATCTCCTCTTTTCAAATTGATAAAAACAAACTTGCGCTGATTGTTTAGACGTGAAACAATATGAATGGTTCATTATATCGTATTTTTTATCAGTTTAATTTAATAATATTATTATGGATAGAGAAAGAAGTGAAATTCCTTGGGAAAACCAACCATCCATCCATATATCCCAATTGCAGTTGGTGTAATTGCTGTATCCTTATCGGCTATTTTCGTGAAACTGGCTAATGCGGATGCGGGTGTAATTGCATTTTACCGTATGTTATTTTCCGTATTAATCATGGCACCCCTCTTTTTTTGGAAATATACTGCAGAACTAAAGCTGTTAACGAAAAGAGATTGGGTATTTTCTTTTGTTGCTGGTATTTTTTTAGCTTCTCATTTTATCTTATGGTTCGAATCTTTAAATTACACATCAGTAGCAAGTTCAACGGTGTTAGTTACATTACAACCATTGTTTGCATTCGCAGGAACTTACTTCTTCTTTAAAGAGCGAATATCTGTAAAAACCATTCTTTCTGGACTTATTGCTATATCAGGAGCTTTTTTAATTAGTTGGGGAGACTTCCAAATTAGTGGGACAGCTTTGTATGGAAATATGTTAGCGCTTATTGCTTGTGCTCTAGTAACGGCTTATTTATTGTTTGGGCAAGATGTACGAAAGAGACTTTCACTCGTTACATACACATTTGTGGTTTATGGGGTAAGCACAATCACACTATTCTTTTATGTTGTCTTTAAAGGCGAGTCGTTTGGACCATATGCAGCGAATGATTGGTTATGGTTTTTATTATTAGCTATCGTCCCTAACCTTTTAGGTCATACATTATTTAATTGGTCCTTAAAGTATGTCTCAACAAATGTTATTTCAATTGCAATTTTATTTGAACCGATTGGAGCAGCGATCTTAGCTTTCTATGTGTTTAATGAATACTTAATCTCAACTCAAGTTATAGGTGGTCTAATTGTAATTGTAGGAATACTGTTGTTTGTAATAGATATTAAGAGATTAAATACATTCTTTCGTAAAAAACCTCTTGATTTATAATCCGAGAGGGTGTATATTAATACTTGTCCTTCCGAAGCAATATAAAATATTTTGAAATAGTTATTGACTTTGATTTCGAATGAAGGTATACTAATCAAGTTGCTAATTTAAGTGCAACGCGGTAAATAAAAAAGCAAAACTTTTTGTTGACATGACAATGAGAATTTGTTAAGATATAAAAGTCGCCAAAACAAGCGACACAATAATGAACCTTGAAAACTGAACAGCAAAACGTCAACTAAAATAGCAGAAAGCACTTCGGTGCTGGAAGCAAAAAACGTTTTCTTACGCCGAC
>NZ_AMGD01000117.1:0-1407 GCF_000297555.1 Paenisporosarcina sp. TG-14 | reverse complement strand
GTGATGGACTTCTGTCAAGAAAGTGTACAGCAAAATTGATAAAATTCGGATTTCTCAAATGGCTACCGCACTGCGTTTGGTGAAGGTTATGAGAAGATAAAATTCAAAAAGACGAACTTTATCTTCTCATAACCTATAGGTAAGCCTAAAAATTCAGATGCTTTCCAGTGCAAATAAATTGCATTTCCTTTCAAATTTATTCGGTGATAAATAGCCAAGAGTTGAGTGTTTTCTTCGTTCATTGTAAAAGCTCACAATATAAGAGCTTATACTCTTACGAGCCTCTTCACGGGTCTTGAATTTTCTTCGATAAACCAATTCCTTTTTGATGGTAGCATGGAAAGACTCAATGCATGCATTGTCATACGGATCGCCTTTTCTACTCATGCTAACTTGAATCTTATTCGAGAGTAACGTATCTACATAAGCGTGAGAACTGTATTGTACTCCGCGGTCCGAGTGGTGAATAAGTTCCCCAGTTATTTTTCGAGAACCGAGAGCGATATTGAGCGCCTGCATCGGAAGTTCTTTACGCATATGTGAATCCAGTGCCCAGCCTATGATTTTACGTGAATAGAGGTCCATAATACTCGACAGATAGAGCCAGCCTTCATTTGTCCAAATGTATGTAATATCCGCAACCCATACATGATTTGGCTGCGCCACACTGAACTGTCTATTCAGGATATTGGGATAAATCTGTTGGTCATGATTCGAGTCGGTTGTTACCATAAATTTGCTTGGGACTGTGGCACATAATTCCATTTCCTTCATCATGTTGGCAACCTTTTTTTGTGAGATAGAGTAGCCCCAATCTAATAAGTCATCATGCACCCTTGGGCTACCATAAGTACCTCCACTTTCATGAAATGATTGCGCGATTTTATGTTGGAGCTCATCTTTAATCGCCTGCTTTTCTAGATTTGGATTGAGCATTCTATTTCGCCAATTTATATATCCTTGTCTAGATACTTTCAAAGCGCTACACATCTTCACAACAGAATGCTTTGTCTCATGATCATGAATGAACTGAAAAATTACATCTGGTTTTTGGTGAAGATGTGCATAGCCTTTTTTAGAATTGAATTCTCTTCCTCTAAATCTCGAATTCTCTTCTCGTAAGCAGTTTCACGCTTTTCTAACTCCGCAGGAGTAACCAATTCAGGGGTAACAGAAACATTCTTCTTGTCTCTATATTTCCTTACCCAACCAGCGACTGTTCCCACAGAAAGATCGAGCTCACGACATAATTGTATTGCCACTCTATTTTCTTCTACGATGAGTTTCGCTACATATTCCTTGTACTCAGGTGTATGATGATTTCCCATTCTGATCACTTCCTTTTTGATGTTTCTATTATAAGGAATTCGGATTTCATCTGTACACTTTTTATACTAAGCTCAGTGA
>NZ_AMGD01000116.1:0-252 GCF_000297555.1 Paenisporosarcina sp. TG-14 | reverse complement strand
CCTATCCGTCGTGGGCGTAGGAAATTTGAGAGGAGCTGTCCTTAGTACGAGAGGACCGGGATGGACACACCGCTGGTGTACCAGTTGTTCTGCCAAGAGCATCGCTGGGTAGCTATGTGTGGACGGGATAAGTGCTGAAAGCATCTAAGCATGAAGCCCCCCTCGAGATGAGATTTCCCATTGCGCAAGCAAGTAAGATCCCTCAAAGACGATGAGGTAGATAGGTTCGAGGTGGAAGCACGGCGACGTGTG
>NZ_AMGD01000115.1:0-5810 GCF_000297555.1 Paenisporosarcina sp. TG-14 | reverse complement strand
GGCTAATTGGTTTGGTTTCCGCTGCGCTGCTGCTTTTGAAGTACAAACTACGTTATGGCATGGTGGGGTTAATTAGTTTGATTTCGCTTCGCTGCTATTTGTTTCCGTGTAAACAGCGGTAATGATGTGATGTTGTTTTATGTAACTGAAATTGTCTAGTTAAATTGATAAAATCTCTGTATCCACTATTCCATATGGACCATGCCTAAACTGAATTATTTACGTTCACCTCTATTCCCCACAATATAACTGCGTCTCATCTAATAAATAAGTACATTTTTCAATGATTGTTTCATTTAAAAATTCCTCCGAGTCCAATCTTTTCTCATCCTAGCTCATCAAACAATTATCGAAACGATAATACTGGTTAATTTTAACTATAAACTCGCGAGTAAATACAGAGAATTGATTAAACCCCCGGGATTTTACAATTCAATTAGATGAATTTTAGGTATATTTGAATATTTTGGTAATTAGTAATATCGGCTGATGTAAATATTTTCAAATATTCTGTAAACTATAATTATACTATTTCGGGTTCCTTAATATCCGAAAGAGAGGAGGATTATTAAGGATTTTAAGCAAATGTTCAAGAACAATACCTAGCTAGGGTTTAGAGTTCCATCTTTCACAGTTAAATTGTTTCACTTAATAAATTCAAAATTATTAGGAGGAGAGTTAATGAAGAATAAATTCTGGATTCATACCGCATTGGCAAGTGTATTAATTTTACCAGTTGGAGCAACGACCGCTTTTTCCCATGACGAACTGGGTGGATCTGCAGAAAAAGGCGAAAATTTATCGGGCAGTGAGTTGGTTGCGCCAATGCTAGAAGGAAGTAAAAATGTTAGTAATCTCAAAGAAATTGCGGCTGTTCCTTTGAAAGAACTTAAAGAAGGCGTCAAAAATTCTACTGCAGATGTCTACGCACATAAAGGGTTCGCTTATCTAGGAACACACACTGCAAATGGCGGCGCTGGCGGTGTCCGAGTATTTGACATGAAGAATCCTTCTAATCCGGTTGAAGTTTCATCTTTTGCTGCCATTGAAGGTACTTGGCAAGAAAAGGTAGTTGTGAAGACTGTGGACACACCTGACTTTAAGGGTGATTTAGCAGTTGTAAGTGTCCAACAGCTAAATCGTAATAATCCGGATACAAAAGGCGGTTTCGTCTTGTACGATGTGACGAATCCAAAAGAACCGAAGGAATTAGGTTTCTGGGAGTCCCCTTCTCCTGCACGTGGTACACATGAACTGTATTTAACGGTTCAAGAAGATAATATTTATGTATTGACGGCAGATCCCTATGCGGACTACTACTCACATGGAGAGAATATGGATGTTTCGATTGTTGATGTAACCAATCCAACAACTCCAGAAACCATCTATGAATTCAACCCACGTGATTATATTCCAGAAGTTAGCGATGAAAATTACGACGGCTATAACTGGTCAGATGAAGAAGGCATTAAGAGATCTGCTTTTGCGCACAGTGTAAAAACTGATGGAGACGGAACCACTGCTTACCTATCTTATTGGGATTTAGGTACCATAATTCTAGATATTAGCGATGCTAAAAACCCTACTTACTTAGGAAGAACAGACTTTGGTTCGACTGTTCAAGGAGCAGCACATTCAATGGACCTTGCAAAGGGTGATAACGTACTCGTTGAAACACGAGAAGTTTTCGGCCCAGTTAGAGACGGCTTCGAAACATCATATGGCTACACTATGATCTATGATATTAAAGACAAAACGGCACCAAAACTTCTTAGTACGTTCAAGACTGATTTCACAGAAAAAGTGCCAGGCGGTTCTACTGTCCATGACCCGAAAGTACAGGGAAACACACTTTACCTATCTCACTACTCAGGTGGAGTTCGCGTAGTGGATATTACAGATGCATCCAATCCAGTTGAAACTGGCTCATACATTCCGAGTAAATCAAATATCTGGGGCGTGTTTGTAGATCGAAATTATGTTCTAGCATCTGATATGGGATCGGGCTTAAAAGTGTTACAAAAAAGTGGAAGTCCAGAAGCAATAAATGAATAGTTTTAGATGAATAATCTTAGCAAACTCTAAATGTGAAAAACCGGGCAGATGGTTTTGGTCTCAAAAGGTATTCTGCAACTTAAGTGATTAAAAGATTCCTAATTCTAGTTTGATTTTCTTTCAATTAGACAGTAAAAGAAGCTAAACACCTATTTAACTAGGCGTCTAGCTTCTTTTACATTTGATATAGAATTTTTAGCCCTCATATTTAAAGTGTGTTTTTAGTCTTAAGGGTATTAATGGCTTGTTTTAAAGATCCGTATGTTTGAATATCTTTAAAATCAATGCCTAGATGGACAGCAGTTTTAGCTACTTCGGGACGAATGCCCGTAAGAATAGCCGTGATTCCTACTAGACGTAAAGAATCAATCACCATGAAAATCTGGTTCGCTACCATCGTATCCATTACAGGAACACCTGATAAATCAACAATTAAAGACGTAAGCTTTAAATCAATACTTTGAGATAACGTGCTATCCAAAATACACTTTGCTCTAATTGAGTCGATATCGCCAATCAATGGCAATACGCCAACTTCATCTGAAAGAGGGATAATTGGTGCACTGAGCTCTCTGATTACGGCTTGTTGAGAAATTAAGCGCTTCATTAAGACGTTCATATAGACGCTTGTAAAATTTTCGAAAATGAAATCAAACGTATTGTTTATCTTTTTTTCCCATTGAAATACATCTTTTACTGTGACCTCGACTGATCCAGTTTCCACACATAGTTCAATATGCTGCCAATACACACGGCGAAAAATTCTCAGTTGTTCCGAAACATCACTCAAAGCTGTCTCTGAATTAGCTCGATCAACAGCAGTTTGATTGGTCCATTCGACTACACTCTTGCGCATTTCCTCATCAGTTTGCAACAGGGACTGTGCGATTACTTTTACATAGTTATTATTTTGATTTCTAATTCTTTGAGCAATTTCAGGTGACGCATCCAGTGAGTAATGAGATCCCGTTCTTTTACATCTTAATTCCATCCAGGTGTCTGTAATGGCTGACGTATTCGTTATTAAATAGTCGTATAAGGCCTTCGTCTTGTGTTTCATTCGTTCACCCAGTTCTCTCTCTCAATTTACATAGCACAATTTTATCATATATTACTTCAAGTCGACTAGGTTTCAGGGTCGATTTCTACGTAAACACATACCTTCGCACAGCTCTTCCAGTCAACTTACAGTGTGTATATTTATGAGGACAACTATGTTACCTATTTTCTATCCTTGCTTACTCTACTTCATAAAAAATGGGTGAATAGGCATAAATAGCGGGTGTGCCACCAGAGTGGATAAATAATATATTATCACTGGCTTTAAAGAAGTCTTTTTGAATCAGATCTATGAGTCCAGCCATCGTTTTCCCCGTATACACAGGGTCAAGCAAAACAGCCTCCGTCCTTGCTAATCGCTTGACTGCCTGTACCATCTCTTTTGTTGGCAAAGCATAGCCTGGTCCGACATATTCATCGAAACAAGTCACCGCTTCACGAGATATCGTTTTATCTAGTCCAATATGAGCAGCGGTATCTCTTGTTAGTTGATATACGAGCTCTTCTTGAACCTCTTTCCCCCGGCTAATATTGATTCCGATAACTTTGGTGTTGTCATTCATTCCTTGAAAACCAGTAATTAATCCAGCATGCATGCCGCCACTACCGCTTGTACATATAACATAGTCAAATTGAACACCTAGTTCTGTAGCTTGTTCGGTAATTTCTTCCGCACATGCTGCGTACCCCAATATCCCCGTCACATTGGATCCACCAACTGGTATGACATAAGGTTTTCTTCCGTCCTTTTTAATTTCATTTGCTGTCTTTTCCATTTCTTCGTATACATCCGTGCCGTTGGGAACAATTTTAATAGATTCAGTTCCCAACAACTGAAATAGAAGAAAGTTGCCATTTGTTTGCGTATCATATTGCGCTTCTATATTTTCTTCTAATATAAGTATACATTTGAGATTTTCCTTCACGCACGCAGCTAACGTTAATCGGCAATGGTTCGACTGAATCCCCCCAGCCGTAATAATAGTATCTGCCCCACTTTCTTGTGCATCTGCTATGAGAAACTCTAGTTTTCTCGTCTTGTTGCCACCCTCTGTTAAACCAAGTAAATCATCCCGTTTAATGAATACAGTAGGTCCCTTTAATGAGGCAGAAAAACGACTTGCTTTTTCAATTGGTGTAGGGAATTGTGTATAGTGATTTCGTGGAAATTTAGTTAAATTCATTTATATATACCTCCCTAAAATTGCTCGTTTTGTTACTCAGCTACTAAATTTTTCGGAGTATTACCGGAAATTCCTTCTATTAAGTTAGTTGCCGCAAGATGCGCCATTTTCATTCGTGTATTAATACTGGAACTACCGATATGGGGTAACGCCACAACATTAGGTAATGTTAGTAATGGATGGTCAATTGGTACAGGTTCTTCTTGAAATACATCCAAACCTGCAGCCCAAATTTCGTTATTGATCAAAGCTTCGTATAAAGCATCTTCATTTACAACACCACCACGCGCTGTATTAATTAACACAGAAGTTGGCTTCATTAAAGCCAATTCTTCTTTATTAATTGTATCTTTGGTTTCTAGTGTAAAAGGAACCAATACACATACAAAATCAGACTCTCTAAGTAATGTCTCTTTATCTTTGTAGTGAATACCTAATTCTTCCTCTACTTTACTTTTTCTCGAGCGATTAGTATAGATGACATTCATATCAAAACCTTTAGCCCTTTTCGCCAATGCCTCGCCGATTCTTCCCATTCCAATGATGCCCAGTGTCGAACCGTGAATATCCTGTCCGGTCAGCTGCATGGGAAACCAGGATTTCCACTTACCTTCTCGCAAATAATCGGATGACTCGACCAAGCGTCTTGCAGTAGCCATCAGGAGGGCAAACGTCAAATCAGCGGTCGTCTCAGTTAATACACCTGGCGTATTTGTAACCATTATCCCTCTTTCGGTTGCAGCCTTAATATCAATATTGTTGTATCCAACAGCCATGTTGCTAATCACTTTCAGTTGAGTGGCCTGATTTATAAGGGTCTCGTCAATCGAATCTGATACCATACTTAAGATTCCATCCACATCTCGGATTTCTTTCATAAGCACTTCCCTCGGTACAGGCTCTTCTTCTTTATCCCACATGCCCACTTCACATATTTCTCTAAGCCGATCAACCACGGCATCAGGTAATTTTCGTGTTATGTAAATTTTTTGTTTCATGATTAACTCCTCCTATCTTAATATGTACGACACACTCCTATAGGTTATTTATTCGACAATAGTAGATATATTCCTGTTGTTTTCGAATTAATGAAAGAAAGAATTTCATCCTTTAACAAAATCTAGCAGCCGAAGATGCAATTTCGTCTGCTTTTTACTTTTTTTATAGTATCAATCTACGTTACTCGAAAGAAAGGTTTAAGCAAACTTTAACGTTCTCTTGGTCAGACACAACACCAACGTTTTCAAATTGTGGCTGAACAAAGGAAGAGAATTATTTTGATATTGTTGCAACTTCTTACTCATTATTTTAGCAACTCCCTAATTTCCTCACACTTTCTTTAAAATAAGCGCATTCTTTTACAATATTTTATTGGTAGAAAAAAAGGCGTTTTCTGTGATGTCCAATGAGGACTCAGAAAATATTAAATGAATACAAAAAGAATGTCTCCTATCTGACCATTTTGTTCTATGTAAGGACTATTAGGGTTAATCACCTGATATCCAAACAAAC
>NZ_AMGD01000114.1:0-851 GCF_000297555.1 Paenisporosarcina sp. TG-14 | reverse complement strand
TGTAGATTATCATTTTAAGTCGAACGGTTGATAAAAAAATAGCTCATTAGGGTACACAGTAGTTAACGCTAATCAACTAAAGGAGTGTCCCTAATGAGCTACCATCATATCGTAACACAGGAACGCATATTTATCGAAGCTTACTTACTGGATGGAAAATCACTTTCCTATATTGCTAGGCAGTTGAATCGAAGTAAAAGCACCATCAATTATGAGCTAGCCCGCGTTGTACCTTACACCGCTATTGAGGGCCAGCTTGATTACGAGACCAAGCGTGAAAACTGTGGCTGTAAACGGACATTATATCTTGAAGCGATCGATCATATTCTCACTCATTTAAAGCTAGGCTGGTCGCCTGAAAGTATTGTAAAACGCTATCGTAAAGTGCACGGGAAACTCTTTCCAATTAGTGTTTCAACCATCTATCGCTATGCAACACTTGGTCTGTTTAATTTATCGCAAAAGTTGTTTATCCGTAAGGGGAAAAAGCTTAAAAACAATGAATTAGAGAAACGCGGGAAAATGCCTCAATTGAAAGAAATTCATACCCGTTATGCACCCCGGAATCAAGTAGGACACTGGGAAGTAGATACTATAATTGGAAAGGCTCATAAGAGCCAGATTCTGACCCTAACAGAGCGCACAAGTCGATTCACCATTATTCAAAAATTGTCCGCAAAGTCAGCTGCTGCAGCTTCTCAAGCAATCATTGCGTTGTTGAAAAAACTTCCTAAGAAGATGGTGAAATCCATCACTGCCGACAGAGGAAAGGAATTTCATCAATGGATTATGGTGGAAAAGGCCTTGGAAATACCTCTCTACTTCGCTGATCCTGGTGCCCCTGGCCAACG
>NZ_AMGD01000113.1:0-433 GCF_000297555.1 Paenisporosarcina sp. TG-14 | reverse complement strand
CTGTTCAAATCTTTACTGAAAATGGATTTGACCTTGAGGTTATTGGAACCAAGAAGATTCAATCATCAGTAGCTCGTTGGAGAAAAATATTTAACACTCATGGGGATTTGGGTTTTCAGGAGGAGCGTCGCGGAAAAGCTAGTACCGGTCGACCTTCTACTAAAGACGTATCCGCAGAAAAGCAGTTAGAGAAGGCAGAAGCGCGGATCAAATACCTTGAGGCCGAACTGGAGCTGCTAAAAAAGCTAGAACAACTAGAAGGGCAGGTGAAGAAACAGTTCTAGAATCACATGAGAAATACGAAGTCATAAATCATGTCATTCGAAAGTATCAGCTGAAGAATATGGTATCTCATCTTTGTAAAATGGCCGATGTCAGCCGAAGTGGATATTATGAGTGGCTCGAAAATATCGAGAGTCGTGCGATTCGTGAA
>NZ_AMGD01000112.1:0-2440 GCF_000297555.1 Paenisporosarcina sp. TG-14 | reverse complement strand
CGTCAATTAATTATACAGGAGGTTTTATTATGCTTAAATACCGTGAAGTTCTAAGGTTATACGCCCAAAATCTTAGTAATCGCAGTATTGCATCAAGTAGTGGGTGTTCCAGGAATTCAGTAGCGGAAATCATATCTCGAGCTAATGAATTACAAGTATCCTGGCCATTTGATAAGGATGTTAATGATGAAGAACTTCAGGGAATTCTCTTTCCTGAAAAAAACAAGTCCGACATCCGAAAGCGACCAGATTGCGAGTATATTCACCGAGAGATGGCACGTAGTGGAGTGACATTGTCGCTATTATGGCATGAGTATGTCGAAGCCTGTAGGAATCGTCTGGAAATCCCTTATAGCTATCGTCAATATTGCCGATTTTATCATCGATTCGCTACTGTCTCTAAAGCCACCATGCGCATAAAACGGAAGCCAGGGGAAATTATGGAGGTCGATTGGGCAGGTCAAACCATGTTCATCAAAGACCAAATTACAGGAGAAATGATTCCCGCGTATATCTTTGTGGCTGCATTACCTTGTAGTCAATACGCTTATGTGGAGGCATTTCAATCGGTATCTTCAGAAAATTGGATATCAGCACATATTCATGCCTTTCGGCATTTTGGAGGAGTAACTCGTATGATTGTGCCCGATAATTTAAAGACGGGTGTGGTGAAAGCATCTTCCACAGATCCCATTATTAACCGAACGTACCAGGAGATGGCGGAGCACTATCATACGGTTATCATGCCGGCACGTGTAAGACATCCAAAGGATAAGGCCAGTGTTGAAGGAACAGTTGGGATTATATCGACCTGGATTATCGCTTCTTTGAGGAATGAGCAGTTTTTCACGGTGAGTGAATTAAACAAAGCTATCTTAGAAAAATTAGCTGAATTTAATCAAAAGGATTTTCAAAAAAAGAATGGAAACAGGCTATCTGCATTTCTTGAGGAAGAGAAGTTTGCGCTTCTTCCTCTGCCTGCTTCCCCATACGAATTGGCTAACTGGAAGAAAGAAACCGTATCATACGATTATCACATATTGGCAGAAAAAATGTTTTACTCAGTTCCAAATGAATATATCAAACACGAAGTAGATATCAGAATCACACAAAAGATTATTGAAGTATTCTTCAAAAACTATCGAATTGCCTCCCACATGCGTCTTGAAGGTAAGGAGGGCAAGCTTTCAACACTACCAGAGCATATGCCTATTCATCACAAACAATATCTTGATTTTAACCGAGACTATTACCTTAAGTGGGCAAAGGCCATCGGCCCTTATACATTGGCTGTGGTTCACTCGATACTAGATTCCTATAAGGTTGAGAAACAAGCGTTAAAGTCTTGTATGGGTCTTACGAAACTAGCAGATCAATATTCAATAGAAAGAGTTGAAAAGGCTAGTAAACGAGCATTGTCCTATTTACCAAGACCGAACCTTTCTAGCGTAAAAACTATTTTGAAGACAGGGCAAGACAAATTGCATTCGAATGATCGCCAGCCGGTCACTACAACAAAAGAAGAAGTGTCTTCACATGGATTTACACGAGGCGCTGCTTACTACGGGAGGAAAGAAAAATGACAAATGAAAACACGTTAAGTAAATTACATGAAATGCGCCTTAGTGCCATGGCGGAGCAATTCCATGAACAACTGCGCAATACCGATTTTAACGATATGTCATTTGAAGATCGTTTAGCCCTAATGGTGGATGTCGAGTGGTCTCGACGTAAAAATAATAAACTTGAACGTATCATCCGAGGCGCGAATTTTCGAAATCAGCAGGCTTGTATTGAAGATATTGAATATCACGCAGACCGTCAGTTGGATAAAACCCAAATCTTGCGTCTGGCTTCTTGTACTTACATCCAGGATAAGCATAATTTAATTATTAAAGGCGCATCTGGTAATGGAAAATCCTATCTTGCCTGCGCATTTGGCATCTCAGCTTGTCGTCAGTTATATACTGTAAAATACGTACGCCTACCTGATATATTGGAAGAATTGGCCGTTGCCAGAGGTGAAGGTGTTTACAAAAAAGTAATGAAATCTTACACCAAAGTGGATCTTCTAATCCTAGATGAGTGGCTGCTTACGTCCCTTAGAGAGAATGAAGCTCGAGACTTATTAGAGATAGTAGAAGCACGTCATCAAGTGGCATCAACTATCTTTTGTTCACAATTCGATACGCAAGGTTGGTATGATAAAATCGGGGAATCTACATTAGCTGATGCCATTCTCGATCGTATCATTCATGACTCTTATAGTATTTTTATTGATGGAAAAATGTCGATGAGAGAACGCCATGGTATCAAAGAATAGTTTGTTTCATGCCACTACCAAAAGGTAGTGGCTCTCTTGATGACCGAACTGGCTAAAAAATCTGTCTCGAGTGGCTCAAAACTTTGGCACAGATGGCTCATTTCGATGGCTGTAATC
>NZ_AMGD01000111.1:0-398 GCF_000297555.1 Paenisporosarcina sp. TG-14 | reverse complement strand
TCAGCTAAGAGAATATAGGAAACATAAGTTCAAATAGATATAGAAAACAAGTGAGCCTCCCTGTAGAATAAAAGTCGACCAAAACACCTATCGTTCAAAAGAATAGTTATATCGTGTCGCTTATGGATATAGAAATCTCCAGAATTACAAAAACCGTATTATTCTACAATTTAAATTAAAACCAGTTGATAAACAAAGAGAACAAAAAAATCACGCTCAAAAGCAGCATAATCCTACTTTTAAGCATTTCACTGGATCAGGCAATTTATATATTCTTATCCAATTTTAACGGGCAATTTTAGTTGCTTGGAGTGCAAGATGGCGAGAAAACATGTGCTCCTGCGGTTACTCGTCGCAAAGATATTGGACGAATGACAGTTCGTCCAATATCTTTCCAG
>NZ_AMGD01000110.1:0-8542 GCF_000297555.1 Paenisporosarcina sp. TG-14 | reverse complement strand
TCAGGCTTTTTTTAGTTTCATATTACTTTAACTAATTTGATAATAGTAATACTTATGTACAAGAACCGGTCGTGCTTCACGCGACCGGTTTCCTCTCTTGTCAATCAATTATAAAACTATTTGCCTACTAATCTTAAAGTTGATTCCGTGTGTTTGTGTTCGAGTACTTGGATTCGCTCATTCAAATTAGCTATCATACGAATTAGTTGCTCCATATGTAATTCCATTCGAATGAAATGATCAGGCAATTCTTTCATATTGGGTGAATTCCTTTCTCTTGGATTCGAGTGATTCAAGAATTTGTGTATTTACCTACGGTGCGGTCTACCGAGGCTTTTGGATTTACACAACAGGTAATTCTTTATGCTCTTCGTCTGTAAAAATAAAGTCGTCTTTTGCTTTCGATTCTTTATTAACAAAAGTACCTTCAGAAGATTCTTCTGTTTTAGGTTTTGTTTGTAAAAACTGAACTTCGTCGACGATTACTTCTGTTACAAAGACGCGAGTGCCATCTTCTTTTTGATAGGACCTTGAATGGATATGTCCACTGATTCCAACGAGTGAGCCTTTACCACAATACTTGACAGTGTGTTCAGCTAGTTTTCCCCATACAGTACATAACACAAAATCCGCATCATCTGCTTTTGCGTTTTTGTAAGTACGTTGTACGGCTAAGACGAAACTTGCTTGGACTCTGCCTTCTGACAAGCTTCGAAGTACAGGATCTTTTGTCATGCGCCCAATCATCCCAACTTGATTCATTTATCCCCCTCCTTTCTTGGTATTGAATTTATTGTACAAATAACATTAAATTGTGTGCAAATCACAAAAAATTTATTTTGACCACTTTTCCGGGGGGAATAATTCGATTTTGAAGGTGCTTTATTTTCACAAAAACCATATAAACCTATATCGCTGTAAGCTAGACCTGCTTATGCTAAAATTCAATTTTGACCACATTTCAAAGTTTTTTAAACTTTGTGTTATAATTACTTCATATAGACTTCGCGGAGAGGGTGTGCGCTTATTGAAAACATTTAAAATGCTATCCATGACAGCGGTTCTAGGGGACCAAAATATCTCAATTCCTCTGATAGATGGTATCATTATTAATCAAGAAAACAGCCACCGATCTTGGACTTTAGAGATGTATGTAGATAATACTAATAGTGATCTTTTTGAAGATCACAGAGTTTCAGGTGACTTGATGGAAGTAAAAGTCGTCATTTCATATCCTGAAAACGAACCAGCGAGCTTTGAAGTAATTGTCTATGAAGTGAAAAAAATAGGTGATTATGTTTCAGTGTTGTTTAAAGGAACATTAAAACGTGCTCGTCGTAAGTATGCAGAACAACTGCTAACTGAACTAATCTCACATGGATTATCAGGGGACGCACTTGTTGCTCAATTTGAAGAAGGTATGCGTAAGCGTCCTCAATTAGAAAAAGACTCGGCGAAAGTTTAGCCGAGTCTTTTTTATTTCACTAAAAATATAGGCTAAGTTATCTCATTTCATCTCCTGGTGCAATTGGTTCTGTCTCTCGATCATTCATACCTTCATTACCATCTAAGTCTCTAGTTTCTTCAGGTAAGTTAGTTCTTTCATCAGTACCCGGAACTACATCTCTTGTTTCTTCACGATAATCTTCCATAGGGGTTTCGTTAACTCCCGGTACGTCGTCTCTCATGTTACATCCCGAGAGTACTAAAGCACTTAAACCTAATCCAATCATTGTTTTTTTCCACATTAAAAAGTTCCCTCCTTTCTGGCATTGTTTACCACACAACAGTGTGATTCACATTATGTTGCCCGAGAAAGAAGAGAACTATCCGATAATATATTTGTTTTTCATTCAAAATGAAATGGAACGTATGATGCTATTTATATCTTTACTATTCCCTCAAATGGATTGTGAAAAACTGGGTCCTAGCCCAAATGAAATAGCGATTAACTTGAACCTCTGCTTGAGAAACTCATTCGAAAACAGGTTTTCGATTCATTGCTTCTAAGCGTCGGAGTCGAGCTAAAGTGTGCTTCTGCTGCGCTTTTTTTATTTATCGGTCCATGTCATCTGCGTCTCGCGCATCCATGTCATCTTCTAATATTTCTTCTTCTGGCGTATTTCTGTCTTTCGTCATGTCTTTATCCTCATCAAGATTTTGGTCTTCTGTCGTTGGACTTGTATCTGGAACTACATCTCTTGTTTCATCACGAGTATCTTCCATAGGAGTTTCGTCACCCCCCGGTATGTCGTTGTTACAACCCGAAAGTACTAAAGCACTTAAACCTAATCCGATCATTGTTTTTTTCCACATAAAAAAGTTCCTCCTTTCTGGCATTGTTTACCACACAGCAGTGTGATTCACATTATGTTGCCCGAGAAAGGAAGGAACTATCCGATAATATCTTTGTTTTTCGTTCAAAATGTTTTCGATGTATGATGATTCCCGCTTACACGCATATTACAATATATTTAAAAATTGCGCATTTAATATGGATCATATGATTTAATTGTCTCTTTACGATTCCCACAAATGGATTGCAAAATACAAAAAAGATTAATTAACGTTTATTCTGCTTTTTCAACAATTGGTCCTAGTGCAAATAAAATATCAGTTTCGCAAGCGATTTCTCCGTCAACTGTAGCGATGGCATGTCCTTTGCCCATTGCGCCACGAATTTTAGTAAACTCCACTTCTAGACGAAGCTGATCACCAGGTACTACTTGACGTTTGAAACGGCAATTATCAACGCCTGTTAAGAAAGCCAGACGTCCTTTATTTTCTTCTTTATTTAATAAAGCTACTCCACCTACTTGAGCTAGTGCTTCAATTATTAATACACCTGGCATAACTGGGTATCCAGGAAAATGTCCGTTAAAAAAATCTTCATTAATTGAGACGTTTTTTAATCCAACAGCACGCTTGCCATCTTCTATTTCCGTGATTCGATCTACTAGTAAGAACGGATAACGATGTGGTAATATCGCTTGAATTTGTTGAGCTGATAATATCATGTTAAGTTCCTCCAATTATGACTCTTTGCCATTTAAAATATCTAAAATATGTTGCCATGTTTCCCATTTGAGTGCATCTTTAGGTTCGCCGTCTCCAACGTATCCATAGCCAATCATCAATCCTGCTGCCATTGCTCCAAGGACCAGTGCTATTATGAGAATGATGCGAAGCCAAATCGGGAAAAGACGGATTTGAACCCACCATGTTTTCTTTTCATCCTTAACTTTGGCTTTTTCAGCTTTGTGCTGTTGTCGCTTTGAAGGCGTTGGCGTATTCTCTTGTTGTTGGTCTTTTACATCATTTGTCATTCGCCGTTCTCCTTATCGTATATCAATACATAGGTGTTTGTTTATCGTTTAAAATCAAGTTGAAGCTTTCCCAATATTATTAAGTAAAATACCTGTTCCAATTGCCACACAATTCATTGGCTCGTCTGCAATTAATACAGGAACTTTTAACGCTTCTGCAAGCAATGAATCAATGCCGTGCATCAGTGCACCGCCACCTGTTAAAATAACACCACGGTCAATAATGTCAGCAGAAAGTTCAGGCGGTGTTTGTTCTAAGACGTTTCTCGCTGCTTGTAAGATCAATGCGATGGATTCACGCATACATTCTTCTATCTCTGGCGAACGTATGGTAATCGTGCGTGGAAGACCTGTTATCATATCACGACCACGGATTTCCATTTCTTCATTGCGTCCATCTGAGAATGCTGTACCGATTGTAATTTTAATATTTTCAGATGTACGTTCACCAATTAATAATTTATAATGTCGTTTTATGTACTGTAAAATGTCATTATTGAAAACATCTCCGGCAACTTTAATCGATTCAGACGTGACAATATCGCCCATCGAAAGGACTGCGATATCAGTTGTGCCTCCACCAATGTCAATAATCATGTTGCCACTTGGTTGGAAAATATCCATACCTGCACCAATCGCTGCTACTTTTGGCTCTTCTTCCAAGTAAATCTTCTTGCCACCAGATTTCTCGGCTGCTTCACGAATCGCTTTTTGTTCCACACTTGTAATGTTTGTTGGACAACAAATTAAAATACGCGGCTTGGAAAAATAGCCTTTGACATTTAATTTATTAATAAAGTACTTTAACATCATTTCAGTGACATCAAAATCAGCGATGACTCCTTCTTTAAGTGGACGAACCACTTCAATATTCCCTGGAGTTCGCCCTACCATTTTGTAAGCATCTTCGCCAACTGCAAGAACTCGTCTCGTTTTACGGTCCAATGCTACAACAGAAGGTTCGTTTAAAACGATTCCCTTGCCTTTTACGTGTATTAAAATATTTGCCGTTCCAAGGTCAATTCCAATATCTTTTGCAAACATGGACCATGTTTCCCCTTCCTACATATCTCTTATATTTAGTGAATATTAACGTTAATCTTTTGTCTCTACTAACTGACAATTCTATCATATAGAACTTCTAATTACATCTTTTTTCACGTAGAAAAGACGCCATGACGTGTCTAACGTCATGGCGTCTTTTCTGGTTGTACTACTTTTTTCTTCCACATTTGTTTCGTCGCTTCCCCGCCTCTAATATGTCGGATAGATTTATGATAAGCGAGAATTTCACTTACTTCTTTGGCCAGTGGTTCATTCACTAGTTTTAAGCGTTCTGTTAAATCTTTGTGCACTGTGCTTTTCGAGTAGCCCGATTTCTTTGCAACCGCGCGTACTGTCAAGCCAGTTTCCTGCACTAATTCACCAAGGTCAAGGCAACGTTTCCGGATCTGTTCGTGCAAGTCCGCATCCTTCCGTACCGAACGATTCTTATACCGTATGCCTTAAACTTTGAAATTAGAACGCTAAGTACGTTCGTGGATTCATAACTTCGCCTTTATCATCAAAAACTTCGAATTGTAAATGAATGCCCGCTGTTGGGTTAAATTCATTTTCAGTTGAGGTTGCCATAGCTTGCCCTTGTTTCACAACATCGCCAGTTTTCACTAAAATTTCAGTGACGGAACGATATACTGTGAGATAACCATTTTCATGTTCAACAATAATCTCGTCACCAATAAATGGATCTAGATTAACTTCTTTTACTGTTCCACTCATGGCAGATACGACTTCAAACGGTTGCCCTTCAATCGAAATTGAAACACCGCTATTTGTTTCGTAAGTTTGGTTGAATACAAGAAGAGAATTCTCTTGCGATTCTTCAGAAGCTTCAGTGTCATAGAAATCTTGTAAAATCGTCATTTGATCAAGCATTGCTTCATCAAATGGGAATTTCATGTTCTCTGCTTGCGCTGTTACAGGAACTTTAGCTTCTTCACCATTTGGATTAATTACTAGACCAGAATCTGCGACATCACTCTCTGGGCTGACAAACGCATTATAACCCCAAATCATGCCTACAAATAATAGCGAAAACCCAACGTAGATTGACGGCCAAAGCCACTTGTTCTTTTTACTCTTGATTTTTACTAGAGAAGGATTATTAGATTTTTCCTCTCGCATATTCATCACCTCTTGTTGCTAGTGTTGTCAGCGATTTAATTTTTTAAACATGCAGATTGAATAGATTGGAAATTTTTTATTTCTGTCTTTGGATAATAGTGCTTTAAGATCGATTCCACCTTGCTTCCTTCCTGTGCCATTGCGTTAGCCCCGTATTGACTCATCCCTACCCCATGCCCGTATCCTTTCGTTGCTACGGTAATGAGATTAGGGTTGGATGTATCAATTTCAAAATCTGTTGACGGGAGCCCTAAAACTTCTCGAATTTCACGGCCTGTCCATTCGTGTTGTTTAGTAGTCATTTGTTGAATTCGTTGTGATTTATTTTCTGTCAATTCCAATTTTTTGAAGTGATCAGCTGTCCAATTAAAGCCAAATGCATCGTTCCATTCTTTCAATGTAAATGATTTTGACTGGTTAAACTTAGGAGATATTGTATCTCCTTTACTGTCCGTTGAAATCAAATATGGAATTTCGTTTCCACTATATCCTTCTGCGCTTTCCGTCTTTCCGTTACTGGTTGAAAAGAACATCGCCGTAATGGGTTCATTATTGTAAGTAATAATTTTAGAAGCTGTTTGGGTGACTGCTTGTGTGATATTTAGAGGAGGTGTACGTTCGCTTGGGGAAAGGAACGCTTGATGTGAAGTCGTTGGTTTAATAGAAGTTGCTCCGAAGTTTGTTGTTTTGAGTGCAAATGTGCGAGCTGCAATGGCTTGTGCTTTTAAAGCCTCTAACTGAAACGTAGACGGCATTTCCGCTTGAACTACACCTGCAATGTATTCTTCTAATGGAAGAGGCTCAGCAAGCCCTTCAACACGAATCATTACGGGATCACACTCAATAGCGGTTTCGGTTTTAGATTCAGATTTTGGTACTTCCTGTTGTTGCTTTGGTATCTTTTTTATTAATTCCAGTGGCAGGAGAAATAATGCGAGACATACAATTATAACGGCTAGGTATCTCATGAACTGATTGTATGAAAAGAACGCCCACTTTATGAACGACTGAGCTCGAATAGATTTTCACAACGTGTAATCCATCCCTATTTTAAATCATTACCTACTATAATTAAAACCTTGGTTTCCGGATCGTTATGGACGGGAATTCTGTTGCAAATATAACCTAGAGCATGAATCGAAGCTAGAAGTTACGTTGTCACTTCTAGCTTCGATCGTTCTTATAGGCAATCTTGCGGCGGATGTACGTCCGTCGCTTTCCTACACCCTTCACGCTACCTCGGCACGTGAATTCCCACAGGAGCGTAGCGAAAACAAAACCATTTTAGCACTTTCCCTCATATCAAAACCCGCCAATTACTACGGTGGGGCCATTAATCACTCAGCCTTTCTATATTAAGGTTCAAAATCTTGATTTGTACTGTCGGATGACATCGCCAGCTATTTTTTGTGAAGAGAAGTGTTGGATCTAATTTCCAGTATTTCACTATTACAACGTGACGCTCTATTTTTACAACGTCGACTCTCTTTTTTACAACGTCACCTACAATAATTACAACGTGATGCCTCATAATTACAACTGAGCCTTCGCTCGACAAGAAAGTGTACATTTCCCTCATAGCAAAACCCGCCAATTACTACGGCGGGGCCATTATTCACTTCAGCCTTTCTACTATTTAGGTGAAAAATCTTGATTTGAACTGTCGAATGCCTTCGCCAGCATTTTTTGTGACGAGAAGTGATGGACCTAGTTTTCAGTATTTAACTATTACAACGTGACGCTCGATTTTTATAACGTCAACTCCTTTTTTTACAACGTCCCCTACAAGAATTACAACGTGATGCCCAATAATTACAACTGAGCCTTCGCTCGACAAATTCTGCTTCTAAAAACTTGCTTCAGCATAAACTTTTATGTTATTTTCAATTTATCTCTATTAAAATATCTACTTAAAGGAGTATCTTTATGGACACATTACGGATTCCACCAAAAACCATTCAAGTCTACAAACGATTGCTTCATCGTTTCCCACACAATCATCCATTTAAAAAAGACATCCAGGCAAAGATTAAAAGTATCGAGGCCGGTTATTTTGGTGAGAGATATGTTGATCATTTCCTTAATCAAATTGATTTTCCGAAACCTTACACTATTCTAAAAGATATTCATATTCAAATCCGCCCTGATTCTTACCTTCAAATTGATACGCTCATAATTACACGAAAGTATATTGCCATTCTTGAAATTAAAAATATTAAAGGGAAAATTTACTTTCAACAAAACCCTAAACAACTTGTTAGAGATTTGAATGGAGAAATAACTACCTATAAATGTCCTGAACAACAAATCTTAAGACATCATAAAAAGCTACATTATCTGTTACAACAACTCAAAATATCCATACCTATAGAAAAAAGAATAGTATTCGCCTTCTCGTCAACCCATATTTTCAATCCCCCAGAAGACGTGAAAGTATTAATGGGATGCGATGTTTCTAATCACATTGATGAACTAAACGAACTCCCAAATGTAATTTCAACCTCAACTTTCAACCGTTTATCAAAATCTCTAATATCACTATCTACTAACTATTTTCCACAAGCACTTGCAGAGACCTACCCAATTAATTTGAAAGACCTAAAGACTGGACTAATCTGTTCGGAGTGTCAAAATAATACACACCAAAACCGTTGTCCTACTTGTAAAATATCTAAAAAGACACTTCAAAAACAAGCCATAGAAGACTGGTTCTACCTATGCAAGAATTCAATATCCAACAATGAATGCTTACATTTTCTCGACCTAAAAGATAAATATGCCGCAAGCTATTTACTGAAAAATATTGGACTTGAAGCAATTAATAATAACAAGTATCGCCGTTACACTTATTCAACATCTTTTTGGCTAACCAAAGAATCGGACACTACCTATAAATAATTAAGCAACCGTTGATGAAAAAACGGTTGCTTCTTTTTTATGTTGGATGAACTGTCTGTCACTTTAGTTAATGACGATCAATATTCGAAATCAGGACACTTCCGAAATTTTACTATTACAACGTGACGCTCTAT
>NZ_AMGD01000109.1:0-233 GCF_000297555.1 Paenisporosarcina sp. TG-14 | reverse complement strand
GTCCTACTCTCACAGGGGGAGACCCCCAACTACCATCGGCGCTAAAGAGCTTAACTTCCGTGTTCGGGATGGGAACGGGTGTGACCTCTTTGCCATTATCACTAGACTAATGAGTGCTTGTTCACTCAAAACTGGATAAACGAGCCTGATGAGATTTACAAGCTTTTTTTAAAAAATATATGCTTGTTCACTCAAAACTGGATAAACGTTCATTGAAAGCCATTCAATCTTTA
>NZ_AMGD01000108.1:0-19500 GCF_000297555.1 Paenisporosarcina sp. TG-14 | reverse complement strand
TCCAAGCAACTAAAATTGCACGTTAAAATTGGATAAGAATATATAAATTGCCTGATCCAGTGACATGCTTAAAAGTAGGATTATGCTGCTTTTAAGCGTAATTGTGTTTTGTTCAAACATAAGAAAGTATATAAAGTTGATGTGCCAAGAGCCCAATGTTCATGGCGTTTTAGTATATGAGATTAACGTGCTAAATCGGAATTTCTATGATGTGACTCTCATTAATTCGATTCATGTGAAGTCATGATTTCCTTTTTTAGAAACGCAAGTTCCCTCTCAGAAGAAGTGAATTTTTTTCAGTGATCTATTCTTGTTCAGTAATCCTTGGATTGCACAGAAAATTGTCCTGTAAAAATATAGGTGCGGATACTTTCATTTTCAAGATAGAATGATTATTTATATTTATTTTTAAAACTATATGGTTATCACTGTTGATTTATAAACAGGTGAATGACTGTAGTGGAATGCGGCGACTCCGGCGGGAAAAGCGAGACAGACGAGACCCCACAGGAAACGAATTGTGCACAATTCGTTTGCGACGAGTAACCGCAGGAGCAAGGGGTTTCAAGCGGACGAGGAGGCTTGTCGCTCGCCCCGCGGAAAGCGTCCGCATGTAACGGAAATCACTAGATTTAAATAGAAGGCTATCTTATTCTTCAGGTAATAGTGTAGTAGTAATGCCGTCCAAAGTGACCCTGTATGGAATATCCCTTTAAACTAATACTTAAATCTTCTGTCCTTTCTTAAAGGACGGGGCGTACTTTGCCAGGTTTTTCTACTTTACGTCAATTTACCAGGTTTTTCGTAAGGGAATTTGAAATCAAGTGCTAATATGACATATAATAAAAAGGTTATACTGAAAAACAAAAGGAAGCGGGTGGATCTATCATGAATAAGCAAGTAAAAGTAAAATTGAAAACGACCATCCAGCAACCAAATGAACAACCAGAAATTTATGAACTGTGGGTAACTGGCACTTATATTGAAAAAGGTGAGAGTGCCTATTTAAAGTACGAAGAAGTACAAGACGATAAACACATAAAAACCACTGTCAAAATGGGTGAAACGGAAGCACTAATTTTACGAAGTGGTGGCATCAATATGCGCCTTCCATTCGTGAAGGAAACAGAGCAGACAGGTAGTTATGAAAGTGAATATGGCGTATTAATGGTCAAAACGATGACACGAAAAATAATGTTCGAAAAAAATAAACAAGACGGACACTTTGTTGTTCAATATGATTTAAACGTTAGCGGACAATCCGTTGGCGAATACACACTCGAATTTCATTACATGGAGGAATCGCAATGAACGCAGTAGAACAAGTTCAACAATCTATAAAAGAAGCTGTACAAAAAGCCATCTTGAAAGCGCAATTAACGGAAGCAGAAGGTATGCCGGCTATTCAATTAGAAACTCCTCGAGACAAAGCAAACGGTGATTACGCAACGAATATTGCCATGCAACTGACAAAGCTAGCAAAGAAACCACCTCGCGCTATTGCACAAGCGATTCTAGATAACCTAGAAACAGCAGGCACCGTTATTGAGAAAGTCGAGATTGCTGGTCCTGGATTTATAAACATTTCAATTCGTAAGGACTACCTAGCAGATGTTGTAAAAGCTGTTTTAAAACAAGGTGCAGATTATGGTCGTTCTAAATCGGACGCTAGCGAAAAAATTCAAGTTGAGTTTGTTTCAGCGAATCCAACAGGTGACTTGCATCTAGGACACGCTCGTGGTGCTTCGGTTGGAGATTCTCTTTGTAATGTCTTAGATTTTGCAGGCTATGATGTTTCACGTGAGTACTATATTAATGACGCAGGAAAGCAAATTAACAACTTAGCGTATTCGTTAGAAGCGCGTTATAAGCAAGCTTTAGGTCAAGAGGCAGAAATGCCTGAAGATGGTTATCATGGCCAAGATATTATTGACATTGCACAAGCTCAGGCGAATGAGTACGGTGACGCTTTACTTCACAAAACTGCTGAAGAACGTTTTGCACATTTCCGTTCACATGGTCTTAAAATCGAACTTGCTAAACTTCAACAAGATTTAGCTGATTTCCGTGTTAATTTTGATGAGTGGTATTCAGAAACTTCTTTATACGAAGATGGCAAGATTGAAGTCGCTTTAGATAAATTACGTGCGAATGGTCACGTTTTTGAAGAAGAAGGAGCAACCTGGTTCCGTTCAACAACATTTGGAGACGACAAAGACCGTGTACTTATAAAAAATGATGGTACATTCACTTATTTAACTCCAGATATCGCGTATCACGAAAATAAAATTGCTCGCGGTTTTGATCGATTAATTAATATTTGGGGTGCCGATCACCATGGTTACATCCCGCGCATGAAAGCGGCTATCCAAGCACTTGGAAATGATCGTGAAACGCTTGAAGTAAGTGTTATTCAAATGGTGCAGTTGTACAAAGACGGAGAAAAAATGAAGATGAGCAAACGTACAGGTAAAGCTGTCACGATGCGTGAACTTGTAGAGGAAGTAGGCTTAGATGCTGTGCGTTATTTCTTTGCCATGCGTTCTGGCGATTCACATATGGATTTCGATTTAGATTTAGCTGTTTCACAATCAAATGAAAACCCTGTGTACTATGCACAATATGCACATGCTCGTATTAGCTCGATTTTGCGTTCTGCAAAAGAGCAAGGATTCATTGCGTCAGAGGACCATTTGAATTTACTGCAAGCTGAAAAAGAAATTGATGTTTTGAAGAAGATGGGCGATTTCCCACAAGTCGTGGCAGAAGCAGCGAAAAACCGCTCGCCTCATAGAGTAGCGACGTATATTCAAGAACTTGCAGCAACTTTCCATAGTTTCTACAATGCAGAAAAAGTGTTAGACCCGACGAATGAAGACATGACACGTGCTCGACTTACTCTCATCACAGCAGTCCGCACTACGCTTGCCAACGCACTTCGTTTAATCGGTGTAAGTGCTCCTGAAAAAATGTAATAAACTTAGAAATAGCCATCCCATTTTACATGGGATGGCTATTTTTTTTTAAGTGACAGCGAGATTTTACAAACAGAAAACGTGTCTGATGGCGCGCCAACTGACAACATTTTTGCACGTTCAAATTTTGTGTTAAACTCGAATGTTAAATAAGTGCGTACGAATTTCACATAAACGACAGCGAATGCTGGATATCGCTACTCGAATACGAGATACTGGGACAAAACCTTCTATATCGTGCCCTGTGCCACACTGTACCGTACCTCAAATCTAGGCGAGCGATAGCTCAGTTGTAATTATTCGGTGTCACGTTGTAATTAAGGAGGTTGACGTTGTAAAAATAAGCCTTCACGTTGTAAATATTGAGCTTCACGTTGTAATAGTGAAATTATGGAAGTTTTAATGGTCAATTTTAGCGTGGAATTTGACCAACTTCATCACGATAATCCTTCACCCATGTTACATCGGAGAAATCCGACGACAGCAATTAAGTTGTTGAAGACCCTCATAACAATACCCGCCAGCTGTTGCTTGGCGGGTATTGTTGTGTTTATCTTTGAATCAACTATTTCTTATTTAAAAACTCTAAAACAAAATCCATATATAATAAATGTTGCTCTACATTCGGTGCGTGTCCAGATTGATTAAATTCAACAAACGTAGCATGTGGAATTAAGCGAGCCGTTTCTCGTCCAACTTCTGGTGGATTTAACTCATCATGATTCCCGCTAATTACAAGTGTTTTAGCTGTCACTAAGTGCAAATCATGACGGAAATCAAACCCTGCTAAAGCAGCATTTGCTGCTACAATCTGATCGGCTTGTAAAGGAGGACTCTTTTTCGCAGCTTCTTTACTCCATTCACCGATTGCTCCCAAATCGTGAAACATATACGGAGATACTTTCATTACTTTCTGGGAAAATGACAGACCTTCTAATTGGTCCTGATACTTTAGAAACAACGCTTGCAAGGAAGATGTTTTTCCTTCTGGTTTAGTAGCAACTAAAATCATCTGCTTCACACGTTCAGGTGAAGCAATTGCAACTCCCTGTGCAATATAACTGCCCATCGATACGCCAATCAAATAGCTCTCGTCAATTTCCAAATGGTCAAGTAAGCGCAACACATCGGCAATATGATCATCTAACGTATAAGCATCGGGTTTGTCAGAATCCCCATGACCACGGGCATCTAGGACAATCGTACGAAAATACTTCTTAAATACATTTACATCCTCGTCAAACATATGTCGGTTACCGGTCAACCCGTGCAATAGCAATAGCGGCTCACCCTCACCAAACTCTTCATAGGCTAAGGAAACACCATTCGATTCAAATATGTTCACATGAACACCTCATATTCAGACTTTCCTTTGTGACAATCTATATACCCCATTATGGAAAAAATACAACCATTCGAATATTAATATGAACAGCAATCGTACCTTTTTTCATTCAAATAGGAGGGTGTTAACAACTAATACAAATATACCATCATGTAATATCGACTGACCAAATGAATAGTACTGTCATAAAAGGACCTGTCTTTATTTCTTAAATGAATTCTCGACACGCAAAGGAAATACTGTATAATAAAGTTGAATTACATAGTTTCAACACGAAGGTGCTCTGCTTTAATCGCAGAGTTAAAAGGGAAGTCGGTTCAACTCCGACGCGGTCCCGCCACTGTATGTGAGAGGAAAGCGCATCATGTCACTGAAGCATTTGCTTTGGGAAGACGCGCCATTCCATTGATCACAAGCCAGGAGACCTGCCTACGTGCGTAACGCCCGCAACCCTACGAGGATAGGAATGGTGTGAATCAGCTCATGCTTACTTTAGCAAAAGCTACTATTCTCCCAACCATCTTCCGACTATACGCGGAGGATTTTTTTATGCATTAAAATGAGTGTTTATTAAACGCTCAAGTCACACCCAACAGATCGAGGAGGAACACATTCATGAAGAAGATTTGGCAATTATGGCTCGCAACGGCACTTGTAGCAATACTATTAACAGCATGTGGGCAAGAAGAAGCGACACCGACACAACAAAATGATAAAGAAAAAACGGAAGCAGTAGAATCTGCATTCCCAGTTACACTAACAGACGTGACGGATAATGAAATTACACTTGAAGAGGCACCGAAGACAATCGTATCCATGATTCCTAGTAATACAGAAATCTTATTTGGTTTAGATTTGGGTGATAAAGTAGTTGGCGTTTCTGACTACGATAACTATCCGAAAGAAACTGAAGCGATTGAAAAAATAGGTGGTCAAGAATTCAATGTAGAGAAAATTATTTCTTTAAATCCTGATCTGGTACTTGCACATGAGTCAGGACTTGGAATGGGTGAAGCTGGCCTTCAACAACTAAGAGATGCAGGGGTAAATGTGTTAGTTGTGAAAACAGCGTTAAATTTTGAAGAAGTATATGAAACGATGATTACCATTGGTCAAGCTACTGGTTCGACTAGTGAAGCTGAAGAAATGGTACAAAAAATGAAGGATGAGGTTGCTTCTATTCAGGAAAAAGCATCTGCAGTTGAAACGAAAAAGTCCGTATTCTTTGAAGTATCTCCAGCTCCAGAAATTTATACAGCAGGTAATAACACATTCATAAATGAAATGATTATGTTAATAAACGCAGAAAATATTGCAGGAGATCAAGAAGGTTGGATCAAAATGGATCCCGAAGAAATTGTTAATCGTAACCCAGATGTGATTTTAACAACTTATGGTTATTATACTCCCGGTGCAGTAGAGCAAGTGCTTTCACGAGAAGGGTTCGGAGTGGTTACGGCTATAAAGAATAAAGAAGTAGTGAATGTAGATGCTGATATGACAAACCGTTCAGGTCCGCGTTTAACAGAAGGTTTATTAGAAATGGCAAAAGCAATTTATCCTGAGGTTTTCAGTGAATAAAACAGTATTTGCATATGTGGCTTCTGTCTTCGTACTGATTGCTGCAGTGTTGATCGGGGTAACGGTTGGAACGGTGCGGATTCCAATACAAGTTTTGTGGAATCCTAACTTGGATGAAGCGGCGTCAAATATCCTTTGGAATATTCGCATGCCACGTGTGGTATTAGCTGGTTTAGTTGGCTCCTCACTTGCTATGGCAGGAGCGGCTTTCCAAGGGTTGTTGAAAAATCCATTAGCCGATCCGTATACCTTAGGAGTGTCGTCCGGTGCCTCAGTGGGTGCCGTGATGACGCTCTTTTTCGGAATTTCAATTCCCTTTCTCGGCTTGTTCACACTACCAGTACTTAGTATGCTAGGCGCTTTTTTAACGGTAATCGTCGTCATGAGTTTTGCCAAGCTCATTGATCGAGCGATGAAAATGGAAACAATCATTCTCACAGGAATTATTTTTAGCTCATTTTTAGGATCTGTTTTATCTCTAATGATTGCACTATCAGGGGAAGAACTACGACAAATTATTGGTTGGTTACTCGGTAGTGTTTCTATGCGGGGGTGGCCGTATGTCACAATGGCATTACCATTTATGATGTTCGGATTTCTTTTATTATGGCTTAATCGTAGAGAACTAAATGCGCTTGTTTTTGGAGAAGAACGCGCCTCCCATCTAGGAGTAGATGTAAAACGACGTAAAATGATGATTTTAACGGGTGGCTCGATTTTAACTGGTGCTGCGGTTTCAGTTTCTGGAACCATTGGCTTTGTAGGTCTAGTCGTTCCACATATGACACGTATGTTATGGGGTTCGGATCACCGGCATGTGTTGCCTTTATCGTTTTTTAATGGAGCAACTCTACTCATTGTTTGTGACTTAGTGTCACGCACCATTATTTCACCGTCTGAGCTGCCAATAGGTGTCATTACAGCCTTCATAGGCGCACCAGTTTTTGCTTTTATTTTCTGGAAACAACGAAGAAAGGTGAGTGCGTAATCGATGTTAAAAGTTCAAGGGTTAACAGGTGGTTACCACGAAGTGCCTGTCGTAAAAAATGTGTCATTTCAAGTAAATAAAGGTGAGATGCTAGGGATTTTAGGTCCGAATGGGAGTGGCAAGTCTACTTTACTGAAAATCATTAGTGGCGTACTTCCTTTAAAAACAGGTACGGTTGAATTAGATGGCAAACCAATTAAAACATATGCCTCAAAAGAACTCGCTAAACATATGGCAGTTCTCCCTCAATTACACACGCATGCTTTTTCGCATACAGTTCGAGACACAGTGTCTCTTGGAAGATACCCACATCAAAGTGGATTCTTTTCTTCTTGGTCTGATAAAGATGAGAAGGCGATTCAAGATGCGATGCAATTAACCGAAGTGAAAATTTATGAGAATGCCTATCTGGATGAACTTTCTGGAGGAGAACAACAGCGTGTTTTTGTAGCACAAGCACTTGCTCAGCAAGCGAAAATATTACTGCTGGACGAACCGACAAACCATTTAGACATTGCACACCAAAAGCAATTACTCGACACTATTAAAATACAAGCCATTGAAAAAGGATTGACCATTATCTCTGTATTTCATGATATGAACTTGGCGTCATTATATTGTGATCGTCTATTATTAATGGATAGTGGAAGCATTAAAATAATGGGAGAACCGCATGCTGTACTTAAAGAAAAACAAATAGAAAGTGTCTATAAGGCTCGAATAAGCAGCTATCCACATCCGGAACAACCAAAACCTCAAATCACCTTATTGCCTAATTTAGGTGAATTACAAGTGGATAGCCGTATTACAAAAGATAATTTTACTGTGTCAAATGACTACGTCGTTCTACAAGCTAAAATGCCATTAAAAACAGTCTCTTCAGCCGTCGTAAATGCAGGATCCGGTTGGTTTCGTTCATTTGTAAATCGTCATGTAAAAGCGGATTATGCATGTGATGATAGCACACAAGAGATGTTCGAATATTTACATGAACATGGTTTTTCTACGACGGATACAGTGGGCATGATGACGGCCGTTCAAACGAAACATGTAGTCATTGAAGAATACAAAGGAACATTTGGATCCATTATTATTGCAGTAACAGCAGGTGTTGGAAATGCGGTTGATGTGTCAAAAGCATTTGAACGCGAGGATATACCTTACGTCGGCACAATTAATACATGGATTATCATCAATGGGAAAATTTCAGATGAAGCATTTATCCAAGCGATGATTACCGCAACAGAAGCGAAAACAAAAGCGCTTCAACACGAAGATGTAAGAGATTCTTTAACAAATACACTTGCGACTGGGACGTCCACAGATAGTTTACTCGTAGCGGCTACTCAAAAAGGGGCGTATTTACAGTATGCAGGCCCTATTACTGAACTCGGGAAATGTATTGGCCGTGGCGTTTTCGAATGTACAACCCTTGCCATTAAACGCTATAAAGTAGCGAAAGGAATGTAAGTATGTCTGCTCATATCATCGCTCTTACAATTGGATTACTACTAGATAGAATAATTGGCGATCCCCCTAAATGGCCACATCCGGTCCGCTGGATGGGTCGCTTCATTTCCAAATTAACGACTTTGTTAAACACGGGAAAACATCGTAAGTTCAAGGGGATTGTACTTTTAATAACGGTTGTGGCTTTCACATTCATCATTGTATTAGGTGTTTTGTCTGCAGCGTACACAGTTAACTTTTTTTTAGGTATCGCTGTCGAAAGTATAATGTGTGCAGCTGGCTTTTCCCAAAAAAGCTTGAGAGTCGCAGCATTGTCCGTATACAAACCGCTAGTTAAAGGTGACCTAAAAGAAGCTCGATTGAAAGTGTCAGAAATTGTCGGTCGTGATACCGCGAAGTTATCTGAATCAGAAGTGACAAGAGCTGCCGTAGAAACAGTATCTGAAAATACAAGTGATGGTATTACAGCCCCCTTATTTTTTGCTTTTCTATTAGGCGCACCTGGACTTTGGGTATATAAAGCAGTGAACACTCTCGATTCGATGGTGGGTTATAAAAATGAAGAATTCCAAGAGTTCGGCAAAGCTTCTGCCAAAATGGATGACATCTTGAACTATATTCCAAGCCGAATCACGGGGTATATCATTATTACGTGGACAAAAAATTTCAGTAAGCAAACATTTCGGTCACGCTTGAACGGTTGGTGGAAAGATGCGAAAAAGCATCCTAGTCCAAATAGTGGTTACTTAGAAGCTGCCACTGCCTATCAACTTGGTGTACAACTCGGGGGTAAAAATACATATAAAGGCATTACATCTAAACGTGCACGTATGGGAATCCCAGAAAACCCGCTCCGAGCGATTCACATTTTACATACCATTCGGCAAATGCACATCGCCGTATTCCTATTCTGGTTGTGGATGATGTCTATAGGAGGTATTTTACGTGTCATTGCCTAATCATGGTGCAAATCCGCAACATGTCTATAACAGCCTTGGAATTATGCCGCCCTCACGTATTATCGACTTTAGTGAAAACGTCAATCCATTAGGACCACCTGATTCAATACAATCTGCCTGGCACAATTTTCACCAATTCATGAAGGTTTATCCGGATCCAGTAGGTGAACCTTTTCGCACAAAAATCGCGCAATATCACAATATTTCACCCGATTCTATTTTCGTCTCAAACGGAGCTTCAGAAGTATTTTCATTGCTTGCAGAGAAATACATGGGGAAGCGAGCCATTTTAGTTCATCCAACTTTCTCCGAATATGATACGACTTTAAAAGCGCGTCATGTGGAAATAGTGAACTTGAAAATGCCTAATATTGTAACAGGCGAATTGCCGATTGCTGACATGAAAGAACATATGCACCATGCGGATGTTCTTTATTTATGTACACCAAATAACCCAACAGGTACTTTGCCAAAACGTAGTGTGATACGTGAATTAATCCAATACGCCAAGATTTCAAACTGTGACATCGTGTTAGACGAGGCATTCATTGATTTCATTTCAGAGGAAGCATCGTTTATTTCTGATATTTATTCAGCACATGTAATTATTGTTCGCTCGATGACAAAAATGTACGCAATGCCAGGGCTGCGACTAGGATACATGGCAGCAGCACCTCATATTGTAGAAGAAATTCAGCGTCTAGCACCGCATTGGAATGTTAATAGGCTAGCAGCTGAAGTAGGTTCGCTCGTGTTAAATGATGAGACGTTCCGTAAGAAAGCTATTCAACACAGTTTGAAGACATGTAAAGACATGACTGCCTTCCTAAAAGCTCAAGGATGTGAAGTAACGCAATCACAGGCCAATTTTTTATTGTTTAAATTACCACAACTAAACAAGGGATTTTTTCCATATTTTTTACGGAAAGGCATTGTCCTTAGACATACAGAGAATTTCCGTGAACTAGATGGTCAGTGGTTTCGAATTGGTATGAAAAGCGAAGCACAAATGGAAATCCTAAAAAGGGAGTTAACAGGATGGTTCGAGGCACATTAACATTTATTTCTGGTGGAGTTAGAAGCGGGAAGACGGCATTTGCTGAAAATTGGTTAATGGATCGACACTGTTCGCGACTGATTTACCTCGCAACGGGCGTTGCATCTGACGATGAAATGCAACTTCGTATCAAACGTCATCAACAAGACCGAATCGCTTATAAAGAAAAATGGATGACGATTGAACAACCTCGTAAAATCGAAGAAATCATACCACATATCTTACCTGGTGACGGTGTACTTTTCGATTGCGTCACGACATGGTTGGCGAATGAATTATACGAAGGATGGGCAACTGAAAACCCTTGTTTTAAACGTAATAACTGCATGGAAGAGAAACAAAGGCAATTTCATAAAACGATTTCTTCATGGCTACATAACGGAGCAGATATAGTAGTCATCTCCAATGAAGTATTAGATGAACCACTGTCAAACATACCAGATGTACTACTCTATCAACAATGGCTAGGTAGGCTTCATCAGTGGCTTGTCCAAGAGAGCGATCATGCATTTGAACTGACGTATGGACTCGCAAAGAAGTGGAAATGAGGAGATACATATGAACGGAATCATGATTCAAGGAACAGCATCAAACGTTGGGAAAAGCATGATTTGTACTGCACTTTGTCGTTTATTTGCAAATGAAGGTTTTCATGTAGCACCATTTAAATCCCAAAATATGTCGACCTTTTCGACAGAAATAGCTAATGGATTAGAACTTAGTACGGCCCAATTTGCACAAGCGCAGGCAGCCAAAGTCGAGCCACTTCCACAAATGAACCCAATTTTATTAAAGCCTTCTGGACATATGTCTTCGGAAGTTTGGTTGTTGGGTAAAAAAGTAAACGACATGCAGGCAATCGCTTACCGAGAAACTTTTTATGATGTTGGGTTACATGCCATTGAGAAATCGCTTGAATTTGTTGGTCAAAACTATGACGTCGTAGTTTTAGAAGGAGCAGGAAGTCCGGTAGAAATGAACCTAACTGATCGCGAACTTGTCAATATGAGTATCGCTGATTTAGCGGATGTACCGGTTATTTTGGTCGCTGATATTGAGCGAGGTGGTGTTTTTGCTTCAATCGTTGGAACACTCGAATTACTGCCAGAAGCTCATCGAAATCGTGTGAGGGGCATTATTATTAATAAATTTCGTGGTGATATAGGTTTGTTTAATTCTGGAGTGTCATTTATAGAGTCCTATACAAAAATTCCTGTTCTCGGAGTTATTCCATTTATGGATAACCATGAAATTGAAGAGGAAGACTCATTTATTACACGTCATGATGTAGCTTCCAAGACGTCAGGCGAAGATAAATATGATGAATGGGCTTATCACGTGGCGGCTCATCTCGATTGGCCACAAATAAAGGATATGGTAGAAAAACGATGATGCGTGGGATATTTCTTGCTATACAATTTTTCACTATTTTACCAGTCAATAAAGAACTAGAAATGGATCACAAGTCAGTAACTGCAATGTTTGCAACACTCCCATGGATTGGGGTGTTAGTCGGGATATTCACCTCAAGTGTTTGGTTATTTTTTGACGCGAGTCCACTTTTCTTAGCTTTTATAATTGTGTTAATTGGAATTATTGTGTCTGGGGGACTACATCTCGATGGATTCGTAGATACGAGTGATGCCTTTTTCTCATATCGACATATCGACAAACGTCACGAAATTTTAGCTGACCCACGCATCGGTGCTTTTGGGGCAATGGCTTTACTATTTTTTATTGTTGGGAAAATCTTATTATTGGCAGAGATAATTTCGCACAATGGTATGAGGTGGGAATGGTTAGTTGTCTTACCGTTTTTAGCGAGGGCAGGAATGGTTTACTACTTCATCAATACACCAGTAGCGCGGGACCGAGGACTAGCGGCTTTCTTTAAAAAACGTTTTGATCATCGAGTATTGCTAGTAACCACGCTTCTTTCAATTGTAATAGGTGCCGGATTTATCATTGTTGTTGCTGGGAATATATTAGTTGCCGTTAGTAGTTTGGTTGCTTTATTCATTTGTGCCCATGCTTATAAGTATTGGACAAAGAAACATTTTGGAGGCGTCACAGGTGATGTATCTGGTGCTTTCGTTGAAGGGATGGAAGTTGTCTTATGGCTCGTGATTTTCAGCTTACTTTAATCCGTCACTTACCAACCTTAGCTAATAATGAGCGTCGATACATAGGCTGGAGCGATGAATCGATTATTCAGTCGTCACGGGTTTACGATAAAGCTACTTGGTGCCCAGCCGTTATTAATGGCAGCGATCTTCAACGTTGTCAAGAAACTGCCGCACTTTTTTATCCAAAAACGCCCTACCAAGGTTCACCTGCATTTCGAGAAATGTCTTTTGGAGACTGGGAGTTACAGACGTATGAGGATTTAAAGGATGATCCAACCTATCAAAAGTGGTTATGTAATCCAGATGGTACTTCACCTCCAAATGGAGAGTTTTTACATGAAATGGCTTCACGCGTTCAGGCAGGACTGAAGAGTTTACAGCATGACCATTCAGTAATGGTGACGCATGGTGGACCGATTCGCTATGTACTCACGAAGTTTGCACCACAGGAAGATGATTTTTGGTCATGGGATGTCAAGCATGGTGACCAGTGGACTTTAAGCTGGTCGAGTAGGCAATGTTTTGAGGAGGGAAAGAGATGCGAGTCTTTGTCGGTGGAGCGTTTAATGGAAAGCGGACATATGTAAAGCAGCTCGTAATCGATCGAGATGTGCAATGGATTGAATGTGCAGAAGTGGACGATTTACCTCAAGCTGTTTCTAAAACGATTGTAGTTGCAGGCTTAGAAAATTTTGTGGAGCGCCATTTAGAAAGACCAGAAGAAATTGTGATTGAAGATGTTATGAGGAAATTAACTTCATATCGAGAGCACAGTGATGTCATTGTGATTGTGACTGAAAATGGACGAGGAATCGTGCCGATAGTAGCAGAAACGCGTGAACTTCGGGATCGCTGTGGCAGACTATTACAACAGATTTTCAAGGAAGCAACTGAAGTAACGCGCATTTGGTATGGCTTAACGGAAACATTAAAACAGAATGATTGAGCAGACTTTTTAACTACATTAAAAGGGGGAAATACAATGAGAATATACACACGTACTGGGGACAAGGGACAAACAAGTTTAATCGGTGCTCGCACAGATAAAGATGCACCGCGTGTGGAGACGTATGGCACGATTGATGAAGTGAACTCGTTTATTGGCAAAGCAATGACGGAACTGGATTCAACGATTTTCAGTGATTTACTGACAGACTTAGAAGCAATTCAAAATGAATTATTCGATTGTGGTGGAGATTTATCAAACGTCAAGCCAAACCGTACATATAAAATGTCAGAAGAGCCAGTAGAAGTACTTGAGAAGCGTATTGATGAATTAATGGAAGAAGCTCCATTGCTCGAACGATTTATTTTGCCAGGAGGTTCGCCAGCTGCAGCAACACTGCACATTGCGCGGACGGTTACACGACGGGCGGAGAGACTAATGGTAACTTTGATGAAAGTAGAAGAGGACATTCCGACAGTCGTGCAACGTTATTTAAATCGTTTATCTGATTATTTATTTGCAGCTTCACGAGTCGCCAATTCACGGATTAATATTCCCGACAACGAATACGTACGTTCTGCTAAGGTATTTCGAAATGGTGGACGAGCGAAAAAAGTGGAGGAATAAGCGATGAACGTACGTTTATTGACGTTAACAGCGATGATTGCAACATTATGCGCGTTAGGTGCACTCGTCAAATTGCCTGTAGGAATTGGTACGGCAGCTTTAGACGCAGTGCCAGCTCTAGTTTCCGTTATGTTTTTGCCACCAGTATTTTCAGGCATAGCTGCATTAATTGGCCATTTAGTATCTGCATTATCGGCAGGAATGCCATTTGGTCCATTTCATGTGTTGATAGCTGCTGAAATGTTCGTGATTTTATGGGTCTTTGGGTTGCTACATCGCTCAGGAAAAAGCATGTGGAAATGGATATTTTTCGTGTTAGCAAATGGAGTTCTTGCACCATTGCCGTTTTATTTCCTTATTGGACCCGCGTTCTTTTACGTGGCTGTCCCTTCATTATTTATAGCTTCTTGTTTAAACGCGGGAATTGCCATTATGTTGGCACCCTTGGTGAAGCGAGTTTACAAGAGAGTAGTAGTCGTTAAATGAGAAATGCCATGAAATTGCCGAATGGTTTTGTGGTAACTACTGACAATGCTGGTGGTATTGGTGAAAAACAAGCCGACGTCGTGTATGCGCCGAATCATGTCGTCAGTTATTTTGCAGCTCGTGTTGCTTTACTCGAGCAATGGGCAGCGAATGCACAAGTGCAATCTGTCATTATCCATAATTTTTCAGGTGAAGCCGCGTGGCAAGCTTACATGGATGGTGTAAAACATTTATTTGAAGAGGTTGATTTAGGGCAGATTTTAATAGGTGGCAGTAGTGAAACTAATATGGAACTATTGCAGTCAGCTATGTCAGTCACGATGATTGGTAATAGTAAAGAAGTTGTGGATTGTGACGTTTCCTGGTTTATTTATGGTCAACCTTGCGTGGGTAGTGAAGTACTTGAACACACCAAAGATATCGCGGATTTGAAAAAAGTGAAGGAAGCAATTGATCAAGGTTGGGTGAAGAAGGTTTGGCCAGTCGGTTCAAAAGGTATTCAGGCAGAGGTTGGGGCTTTGTTTGCAGATGATACAATTGTTGTCATTTCGGAGTTAGATGTAGGGAAGTCTGCCGGACCGAGTACAGTTGTTCTTTTAGGAGTTCAGCTTGAATCAGTCGAATTAGCAAGTCAATATTTTGGAGATGAATTTAGAGATTTAGTTGTGTAAGATTAAGGCTATTCAAATTTGCATCAACTGGGTTTAAGTTCGCTATGTATGGACTGCAAACCTGCTACACGATAGCCTATAGAGTGAAATGAGAATCGCGAAGTGATAACATCACTTTCCGATTCTCTTTTGCTTTCTTTAACGGAACTGATGGGATATTCTGAAGAATGTTAAAATTAAAACTGAAGTAGTGTTTCACATTCAGAAAAGGGTATATATTTCGAATAAAACCTTATAAGTAGCAATAACTGTTATCAATATAAAGGGAGAGATAATTATGAAGCGTGTACTATATGTTTTATTCACCATTATTATTATCTTCTTAAGCGTGTATGGAGTTAGTGAGTGGAAATCTTCAAATGAAAAAAAACCGGATGTAGGTAATTGGGTAGGAACATGGAGTGCAAGTATGCAAGCATCTTATGAAGATGGAGTTTCTCATAAAGGGTTTGAAAATCAAACCGTTCGTTCAATCATCCATCCTCATATAGATGGCAAAAAGATGCGGATTCGTCTATCCAATACATTTGGTTCTGAACCACTGTCTATCGAAGAGATACACGTGGCGGTTTCAAAAAGTGGGTCTGGTATTGTTCCTGGAACGGATCAACAAGTTACATTTGGGGGCGAACAAAATGTAACAATCCCTCCTGGTGCGAAAGAATTTAGTGATCCAATATCCTTTGAGGTTAACAGTAAAGAAAGTGTGGCGGTCAGTCTTTACGTTCGTGATAAAACAGGACCTACAACATGGCATCCTCGTTCTATGCAAACCACATATATCTCAACTGGAAAGCATGTTTCAGACTCTGATGCTTCGGCTTTTAAAACAAAAGAAGATGCATGGTTTTGGTTGGATGGGGTGGACGTAATACCAGATCCTTCTGTAAAAGGTGCCATTGTTGTATTGGGAAGTTCCATTGCGAATGGAAATTATTCGACAGTGGATGCCAACCGTCGATGGCCTGATTATTTAGCAAAACGATTAAATGAGAAAAATTCAGATGTCAAAATGTCTGTTTTGAATGCAGGAGTCTCTGCCAATCATTTGATTAACAGTAAGCCTAATAAAGGTGAGAATGCATTAGAGAGGCTCGAGCAGGATGTTTTTAGCCAAACAGGTGTCAAGGCAGTGATCCTGCACCAAGGATTGAATGATATTAGACATTATCCGGAATATGATGCGAAAAAAGTTATTGAGAGAATGGGACAAATCATTACCTCAGCTCATGATCAAGGTCTTAAAATTTATGGCGGGACTTTAACTCCTTTTAAAGGTTCAGGAATGTACACATCGCAAGGGGAAAAAACGCGTCAGGAGGTAAATCACTGGATCAAGAATAGTGGAGAGTTTGATGGAGTGATAGACTTTGACAAAGCACTGAGAGATCCCGAAGATCCTGAACACTTCCTTTCTAAATATGACGCTGGGGATCATCTACATCCAAACGATGCTGGGTATAAGAAAATGGCTGAGACTGTTAACCTTTCAACATTCAAATAGGTTGCAATGTTGGTGATAGAAGAACGCTCTCTCTGCTAGTAAGCAAATATTAAGGCGAGTGGTTCAAACTAGGTTTCCGGTTTACTATGAACTGCAAACCAGCTGCACGACAAACCAAAAGAATGAAATGAAAATGGAGAAGTGATTTGTCACTTCTCTATTTTCCTATCCGGTTAATTCCTTCTACATTATCGCGCAAGGTAAATCGAAATGAGAACAATTTCGCCATGTTCGCTCCATGGCTCTTTTCTGTGGGAAGGTGTCTTAACAAAATAACGAGAGGGTAATGCTTCACTTTTCAGTAAATTAAATTGTGTGGAAAAGATGAATATTAAAAAAGTATGCGAGAATAAGCGTATATGAAATTCAGATGTATACATATAAATGCGAGATAAGTACTAGCCGTTAGATAGTTACTAATAGAGCTATAGCAGAAATCAGATGTAGTATAATTTCTTTATTTTTCCTATTGACTGAATGCTCATTCAGTCTTAAACTTAAAGTTAGCATCGACAACATACCAACAATCTACTAAAATGATGGTATTACTATAAGTACAAATATAATTTTAATATATAGAAAAGGGGAGAAGGAGATGAACCTGCTTTTAATTATTAACTGGGTCTTATTTTTAGCTGTAACCGCTTACGCACTTGGTTTATTTACTTATTTACTGAAAACTCGCTACGATTTCATTAAACTCGGACAAAAAGTCGAGTTTGAGGACAATTTGAAAGAGCGTATGCGTAAAATTTGGGTGAATGTATTTGGACAAAAGAAATTATTGAAAGATAAGAAAAGTGGAATTATACACGTAATGTTCTTTTACGGATTCCTACTTGTGCAATTTGGAGCAATTGATTTCATTTGGAAAGGGTTAAATCCTGGATCTCATTTACCACTTGGAGCGGTTTACCCTGCTTTTACATTCTTTCAAGAAATCGTAACGTTAACTATTTTAGTTGCAGTTGTATGGGCATTCTACCGCCGCTACATTGAAAAATTAGTACGTTTAAGACGTGGATGGAAAGCAGGACTTGTACTTATTTTCATTGGTGGATTAATGGTTTCGGTACTAGTCGGAAACGGAATGGGCATGATTTGGCATGACCACGCAGCAACTTGGTCAGAACCTGTAGCTTCCGGTATTGCCATGATCTTCAGTTTATTACCCGAGGCAGCTGTCATCACAATATTCTATGCAATGTGGTGGGTTCACTTAATATTCCTGCTAGCATTCTTGGTGTACGTACCTCAATCGAAACATTTCCATTTAATTACTGGACCTGCAAACACGTACTTCAACCGTGTTGATAATGTTGGGAAACTTCGCCCAATTGATTTCGAAGTAGAAGAGGACGAAGAAGCAGCAGATGAAGAAGAAACGACATTTGGTGTCGGTAAAATTCAAGACTTTTCTCAAAAACAAATGATCGACCTTTACGCATGTGTAGAGTGTGGTCGTTGTACAAATATGTGTCCAGCAACGGGAACAGGGAAAATGCTGTCACCGATGGACTTAATTACGAAACTTCGCAATCATTTAACAAATACAGGTGCTGTCCTGACGAAACAAAAACCGTGGGTACCAGCAATGGCCTTTGCTAATACGCAAGGTAACCAACTAGCGGTTGCCGCTCGTGTTGATGGTGCAGTTATTGAAGACATTTACAATCCAGCACTAATTGGTGAGGTCATTACAGAAGAAGAACTTTGGGCTTGTACGACTTGTCGTAACTGTGAAGATCAATGTCCAGTAATGATTGAGCACGTATCCCACATTATCGACCTTCGCCGTTACTTAGTAATGACAGAAGGACGTATGAATCCGGATGCCCAGCGCGCGATGACAAACATCGAACGTCAAGGAAATCCATGGGGTCTTAACCGTAAAGAGAAAGAAAAATGGCGTGACGCACGTCCAGATGTCAAGATTCCAACAGTCAAAGAAGTATCAAAAGCTGGCGAAGAATTTGAATTCTTATTCTGGGTTGGCTCAATGGGTTCATTTGACAATCGTTCACAAAAAATCGCTTTAGCATTCGCACGATTAATGAATGAAGCGGGTGTTAAATTCGCAATTCTTGGTAACAAAGAAAAGAACTCTGGCGACACACCTCGTCGTTTAGGAAATGAATTCTTATTCCAAGAACTCGCTACAGCAAATATTTCTGAGTTTGAAAAAGCAGGCGTCACGAAGATTGTTACAATCGATCCGCATGCTTATAATATTTTCAAAAATGAATACCCGGATTTCGGTTGGAGTGGAGAAGTTCTTCACCATACAGAAATGTTGTTTGATTTAGTGCAACAAGGCCGCCTAAAACCACAACATTCTATTGATGAAACCATTACTTTCCATGATTCATGTTACTTAGGGCGTTACAATGATGTGTATGATCCACCACGTGAAATCTTACGTGCAATCCCAGGTGTTAAGCTTGTGGAAATGGAACGTAACCGTGAAACAGGAATGTGCTGTGGAGCTGGTGGCGGAATGATGTGGATGGAAGAAAATGTAGGGAATCGTGTAAACGTTGCACGTACAGAACAAGCACTCGAAGTAAACCCAACGATGATTTCATCAGGATGTCCATACTGTTTAACGATGCTTTCAGATGGAACGAAAGCAAAAGAAGTAGAAGAGACAGTAGGCACATACGATATCGCCGAATTACTAGAACGTTCAGTACTAGGAGATTATTTGCCGCCAGTTGAAGAAGAAGAAGTAGAACCTGTATTACACTGAAAAGCGTAGAAGCCCA
>NZ_AMGD01000107.1:0-13962 GCF_000297555.1 Paenisporosarcina sp. TG-14 | reverse complement strand
CTTGATTGAAGCGGAAGGCGGAAAAAGCATGTGCTCCTGCGGTTACTCGTCGCAAAGATATTGGACGAATGACAGTTCGTCCAATATCTTTCCTACGGGATTAGCGGGACAGGTGAGACCCCGCAGTGGAGCGCTAGCGACCGAGGAGGCTCTCCGCCCGCCCCGTGGAAACATACTAACATTAGTAGCACAGACCAAGGCCATGGTTTGTGCTACTATTTTTTTGTAGAAGTGAAGGGAAGTCGAGCGGACGCTGGGATCTGAGAATCCGAATCAGGAAACCGACTCACTTCACACCCTTATAAGAATCAGTTTAGTATGTTGGGTCCTCGAGACCGTGTATAAGAAAGTGGAATCAATAAGGCACTGTGATGGACTTCTATGAATAATGAACAGGAGGAGAAGTATGAAACACGTCATCGCTTTTGATGTCAGTATGGGGAAAAGCACTATGGTCGTCTACGACCACAATCAACACTGCCGGTATGAAGGGGAATTGGAACATACTCAAACCGGTTTCCAATCGCTAAAAGAACGCATTGATTCTTTAACGGAACAGGATGGTCAGGTTCCAGAAATCGTTTTCGAAGCTACAGGTGTCTATTCGCAAGCTCTTGAGAAGTTCCTGCAGGAACACCAGTATCCTTACAGCCGGCTCAATCCATTGGAGGCTAAACTCCAAACCGCCTCGATGCGCAGGCAGAAAACGGATATCGGTGATGCCCATGAACTGGCCAGGTCGCATTTTAGGATTGATCGTCCAGAAACCTACATTCAAGAAGACTACTATGAACAGATGCGTGCGTTGGGATATGAGGACATTGAAAAGGAACTCGGTCAACATTCCAATCGGTTGCACGCTTTCCTGCAGTTGAGCTTTCCAATGCTGGAAAAAGTGTTTTCGAAGAGCTCCATTTTGTTCTTAAATATCGTGCAGCTCTTCCCGCACCCGGCATATTTAGGTGGACTGTCAAAAGATGAGTTACGCGATCAAATCAAACGGGCAACACGCAAAAACTTATCTGCCAAACAAGCGGAAGAGAAAGCAACTTTACTTCTCGCGGCTGTGGAAAATTCCTACTCGGCTATTGGACCGAAAGATGTGCGATGTCAACATTTGAAGCAATATGCCAAACGCATTCAGGAACTACGGGTTCAAAAAAAGGAAATCATCAAACAAATGGTTGACCTTTCCAAAGAACGAGTGGAATTTCAAGTGCTCAAATCCTTTCCAGGAATCGGTGAAAACACCGCCGTCCAAATCCTTGGCGAGTTAGGTGACATCCGCCGTTTCCAAAATTCGAAACAAATCAATGCGTACGCAGGAATCGATATCCAGCGATATCAATCAGGCAAACTGCAACATCAGGATAAAATCAATAAAAGAGGAAACAGAAGACTGCGCAAAATCCTGTTCCAAATGGTCAGGTCTATGATCTCCTTGCGGGCAAAGACCCAAAATACGATTGTGGATTATTACGACAAATTAAAAAAGCAACCCAATGGAAAGCTCCATAAGGTTGCGATGATTGCCTGTATGAATAAGTTCTTGAAAGTTGCGTTTCACCTTATCCAAAATGGCATCCTGTACCGGTACGAATCAGCAGTGTCTCGTGACAGGATTCCTCTAACTATAGCACAATAGCCCCTGCGAAAAAAACAGAAATCGTCAGGTTTATTTACTATGTTTATTTTTCGGTTCCGTGTAATAAATCATGATTTTTGAGGGTATAGTGAAAGCCAAATATCTTTTAGCAAGCGACGGAACAGAAATCAACCGCTTACTATTTCATTTTCACTATTTTTTTATGAAAAAGAAATGGGGAAACTCTTGACTAGTGGTAAGAAAGCGTCCGCCTGGAGCGCAAATCAGCGGTATCATACTAGAATCTACTCCTTAAGATACCGGGAATACTAGATTCATGGCTCACTAAATTTATATACTTTCATATTTTGTAAAAAAGACGATCTCAATTTGAGACCGCCTTCGAGTGAATTACATATAGATGATAACAAATAACACTGCTGCTAATACCAATCGATATATTGCAAAAGGCGTTAACTTTACACGCGCAATTAATTTCAAGAAGAACTTAATGGATATTAGTGCAAAGACAAATGCACTTACAAATCCAACGATATAGAACGACAGATGATCGAGCTCAACATACTCCCAGTTTTTCAACAGGGATAAGAAACTAGCGCCGAACATGATCGGAACGGCCATAATAAACGTAAAATCAGCTGCCGTTCGGTGATTCATACCAAACAACACACCACCTGAAATGGTCGCACCTGAACGTGAAAATCCTGGCCATAATGAGAAACATTGCACAAGCCCTACAGAGAAAGCCTGTTTATATGTAATTTGATCCAACGTTTGCGTTTTCGGTACTTTCGGTCCGAATTTATCAGCCACAATCATTAAAATGGCTCCGATGACTAAACCAACTAACACCGTTTCAACTGAAAACAAATGCTCATCAATAAAGTCCTCAAACAATAGACCCAACACGCCTGCTGGAATTAAACCCACAATGACATGTGATAATTTTAACTGAGAACCTGATGTTGTGCCTTTTAACTTATATAACCCTACCAAACTAAATAAACGTTTCCAAAAAACGACAATAACTGCAAAAATCGAGCCTAACTGAATGACAATTTTAAACGTATTTGCTGAATACTTGCCGAGAAACTCAGATGTTCTTAACCACATATCATCAACAATAATTAAATGCCCAGTAGAAGAAATGGGTGCGAACTCCGTCATCCCTTCAACAAATCCTAATATTAACGCCTTAAGCAAATCAAATAGTTCCATAATATCTCCTTATGCTCTTCTTTTTCGAAATTGGACATACCACCAAATCGCGGCAAGTCCTCCTAATACAATCAATACGTACACAATATTTGAATAAACACCCATAACACCAACGATTGATCCCCAATTATCCCCAACAGCCACTCCAACTGAAACTAAAATCGTATTCCAAATAAGTGTTCCTATGGTCGTAAATAATAAAAATAATCCGAATTTCATATTCGACATCCCGGCAGGAATCGAAATTAAACTACGAATTAAAGGAATCAAGCGACAGAATAATACCGTCCAAATTCCATACTTATCAAACCATGCATCAGCTTTATAAATATCTTTTTTCGTTAAACGTAAAACACGTCCATAGCGATCCACGATTTTCTCTAATCGTTTCACATCTAGCTGTAAGCCTATACCGTAGAGAATAACAGCCCCAACTACTGAACCAGCAGTCGACACCAAAACAACACCTATTGGCGTCATAGCTGTTTGTGTCGTCATATATCCACCGAACGTCAAAATAACTTCAGACGGAATAGGAGGGAAAATATTTTCAAGCATAATGAGTAAAAATATACCTATGTAGCCGTACTGGCTCATTATATCAGTGATCCAGTTTTCCATGTCCAATCTCCACCTTCTATCGTACAACATTACTGTGCTTTACCCATGTTTATTTCTTCGAAAACCTGACAGTAATCGACCAAATCTCCGAACGTGAACCTAACCGTATCGGAGGTCCCCAAAAACCAAATCCGGAAGACACAAAAGCATGCATTGACCCTTTAAGTTTATGTCCATGATCCAGCTCAAACAAGCGTCGCGTGAATACATGGTTCGGCCACATCTGACCACGGTGTGTATGTCCTGAGACATGCAAATCAACACCAAGCTGCGCAGGCGTATTTAAATTATAGGGCGTATGATCCATCACAAACCACGGAAGCTCTTCATTATCCGGTTTTAAACTTTCCAAAGACTTGCGCTTGCCATTTGTTGCATCTTCTCTACCCGATACATAGAACGCATCATCAATACAAATGGTTTCATCTAATAACATTTGTACGCCTGCTTCTTTCATTTCTTCTATTAAAAGTGGGATTTTCCGTCCATAATACTCATGATTTCCGACTACCCCATAGACACCATATGTCGTCTTTAACTGCCGCATGACAACTGACATACCGTCTTTGACAAACCAAATCGGATCATCATCCACCAAATCCCCTGCAAGTAGCACAATATCCGGTTGCTCTTCATTCGCCAAATCCACAAATCGCTGCAGGTGCTTTTTATTTGAAAGAAGACCTAAGTGGAAATCTGAACCTAGTACCACCTTTAACTCGCGATGGGAACTAGAATCTTTGTTCACATGTATCGTTTTATAGCGAACAACTGGAGAAAATGCCATATATGTTCCTACGATAAAAATGGCTAAAAAGACGATTGCAATTACATTTCCTGCAATAAAAATCGTTTGCTGAGATGGCCACAATAAATAAACAATCGTTGTTATAGGAAACAAAATTACACCGTACTGCATCACGATAAACCAATACGACCCAATCATACTGAAATATTTTAGTCTATGACTGAACTTTCCAATGATGTAGCCTAATGCTAGTAGTGACCACAAAATGCCAAAGAAAACTGGGTGTATTGGCAAGTTCCATGTTTGAAGCCATTGATATGTGTTATAGCCAAAATAATAAACAAGTAGTGCATACATTGTTATGATTAAAGTACCTATGCTAATTCTTTTCATGTTTTTAATTCACCTTTTCATCATGCGTTCTGTCATACCGGATAGTAAACGCTACTTTCATTTCAGATTTTGCTGGAACTGGCACAATCAATTGTATATCGCCATTTTTCCTTTTCCAATCATGTGTCGATTTAACTACATCAAAAATGCCATAACTTGTGCTGTGATTAATAATGAGCTCAATTGGATGATCTTTTTGGTTACGAATTAGGTATTCGACTTCTTCAAATTCGTAGCCATCTTTTTTGTATTCAGCAACGACTTCACTTTCCACTGTGATATCAAATGCTTCACCTGATTTAATGCGAACCAATTCACCCACTGCTGTATGTGGAATCGAGTCTTCACCAATGAATTCTGACGATCCGTTTTTCGGATTTTCTTTGTATAGTTTAAATCTGCCTTTAGGAAGTGGGATCCCAAGTCCATTCTCCACATCATTTAAGAAAGTGAAATAGACGGTTGGATGCTCACTATATGAATCTACTTCATACTCCATTCTCGATTTAACTTGATTGGCAGATAGAAGCTGGACTTGCTTTTGTTGACGGTCTTTAACCGTCACTTTTTCTGGCAATGTGTATAAATGATAGTTCGCAAATGCTTGGTGTTCAGGTTCATACGTTTCAGCTTGTGAGTAGACGATATCCGTTTGCATGCGACGTGTTGCTCGATTCACAGTACCAGCCATTAATTTTACCGTTGCGTCTTGATAGGTCAAGCCAGAGTTATTTTTCAAAGTCACCCACCCTGTCAAATCAAAATCATTGTCTCGAATTTGTGCTATATAATCAACATCCCAACTGAGTCCACGGGTTAAGTATGTGACTCGTGTATCTTCAGCTGTTTGTTCACGTATGCCCCATACAAGTGTGGGTTTTAGAATAAGTCCATCAGGTAATTCAGGCAAGCGCATTTCGCCTTCTGCGTCTAAAATAATTTCATTCGTTTGAAGGTCTTCGAGCACCAATCCATTTTGCGCGTTTAATAAACGATATGATTTTTCCACTCCTGTTTTCTTATCAACAAGCTTGATTTCACGTCCGATATACTTTTCAAGTAACTTAAATTTATCTACTAAATCATATTCATAGTTCAACTCAGCTACTTTTAAACCTTTTACCTGTAGCGAATTTGGCTCAATCAGTTGTGGAACATCTAAATAATGTATGAGGTGATCTTCAGAAAGTGGAGGAATGGAGCGAATTTCTTGTACTAACGCGAAGCCGTCATTGTAAACAGTCAACGCTAGGTCTTTTGTTAAACTTGCAGGCATCATGGTCGGCATAAGTTACGCCTCCTCATTGTTTTTGGAAAGTATATCATGATATGCGTGATTTCTCATTGCAATACGTAGTGTTGATTTGTAGTTGAATTATTTCTCTTTGTATATAGTGCTTCCCTCCGATGGAGAGACATGAATGCCCCTCAAATTGTGGCTCTCATCAATACGACACGCTCTCGCGGGCTCGTTAAAGAAATCAAGTGAAAGGTATCCTAGTTGATGCAAAGAGGTTTACAGTGCGCTTCGGACGCTTCCACTGCTGCACTATAATCTAGGGAATAAAGAGTTGGGCTTGTGACTTCGTCACAAGCCCAACTCTATTTTTTCAAATCATTCTGCGGCGGGGAGTCGTCCTGCGCTCCCTTACAACCTGGACGCGCACAGTTAAGGTCGTTTGGTTTATTAGAGAATAGATACTTATCTATACGTAAATATTCGGCCGAAGATACAATTTCGGCCTCTTTCTGCTTACTTTATTTTAGATCATTCTTTAAAGTAAAAAAAGGCGTGCTAGTTAGAGACTAAGCTGTTTGTCCGTTTCGTGAAGGTTGTTATACTGCTAATTAGGGTGCAAATTTTCCTCAATTCGGTTTAAAACCCTTACAAATTCACTAAAAAAGGACACTCCAATTCGCATCTGGATTGGAGTGCGAATTGATGTGATAATTTAGTTTAGTACTCGAAAACAGAACCCGTTAACCTTCAAAGGTGATGTGCTTTTGAAATTGCCTTCCGTGAAAGGTTTCTCTGAATAAAAAGATGCTTAATTTAAAGTGCATTACATACAGACTATATAACCATATAGCTGTAATATATATATTTGTAGGAAAACCTACAAAATAGGAGGTAGTTTACTTGATTATATGGACTACATATAAAAATTCTTCATTCTTTTTAAAAATGACAATTGGTTTCATTCTTGGTATTTTAGTTGGGGTCATATGGGGACCAGATGCCCAAGTATTTAAACCATTAGGCACTTTATTGATAAAAATGCTCAGCCTCATTGCTACGCCGGTTGTATTTCTCACCGTTGTCCTTGCAGTCATCCAAATGAATCCCTCACAATTAGGAAGAACGGGCGGCAAATTAATTCTCTATTATGCTGTAACCACCGCTGCAGCAGTTTTCATTGGACTCGGTCTTTCTTTATGGATTAACCCTGGCGAGTCCTTATCTCTTCCGAACGTGGAAGTGGATCAACCGGAAACCTTATCGCTTTCAAATGTCATATTAAATATCGTTCCTGACAATTTGTTTACAGCCTTTTCAACAGGTAATTTAATGTCCATCCTATTTTTAGCTATTATTATTGGCTTTACTCTTTCAGGAATGCGTTTTTCAACGGATGAAAAGCTTCAAAAATACGGAAATGATTTGCAATCCTTACTTGACGCAGCGAATGTACTCTTCTTCCGCATACTTAAAGGAATTTTACTTTATGCGCCAATTGGTATTTTTGGCATTGGAGCCACTTCTTTTGGAACGCAGGGTTGGGATACCATTACCTCATTATTAAAGTTTACAGCCGTGTTTTATCTAGGAGTAGCTATCCTTTGGCTCGTCGTATATTGCGGTATCCTTAAAATTTATAAAATTCCCGTTCGAAACTTCTTTAGAAACACTAGAGACGCCTATACTACTGCATTTTTCACTTCAAGTAGTATTGCGACACTTCCTATTGCCATGGAAAATGGGAAAAAAGCTGGTATTTCGGAGAAAATGGTCAATTTCAGTTTACCTTTAGGTGCAGTGTTTAATTCCGACGGGGGAGCATTACGAATGGGCGCCTCTATTGTTTTTGCAGCCAACATTGCCGGTGCTAATTTTTCTCCTATGGATTTTTTAACCATCGTATTCATTGGTACATTACTTTCAATTGGTACTGCCGGTATACCCGCAGCAGGGCTCGTAACACTTACCGCCGTATTAACCATGTTTAATCTTCCCTTGGAAATTGTAGCTTTAATTGCAGGTGTGGATGTGCTGATAGGAATGGCTGGTACAGCTTCAAATGTGGTGGGTGATTTGGTGGGAGCTGCAGTTGTCGATCAATCCGAAAAAAATCAACAAGTTAAAACAGAAGTTATAAATCAAATGTAGTTGCCCTCTTTTGTGAGGAAAAATCGTTTGAGCATGTGCACTCTAGCTGAAGTCTTCACTATTTTGCTAAATCTTAAAGTTTAAAGTTTAAATCTTGGCTGAAATGTAAATACAATGATTATAGAAAAATGAGCCTGGAAATGCATTTCCAAGTTCATTTTTTCATGTCTTTTTCACAAAAGCACCCGTAGTTGAAAAAGAAAAAACTATTTATTTTTAATTTCTTCCATATTTTTAACATAAATATCCTGACTCATTGTTTATATAGGGAAACACATCCTCATATTATTTAACATTGATATGATGGACAAGAGTTTTGTCTACATGTGAAAGGCTTTTATAGATATAAGTAGTTCACAAGTGATGAATTACAATTGAATGATCAACAAAGTAGAGTTTCACTCAGGGTCTACAAATGACAGGAAAAGGGTTTACAGCTGTGGTTAGTCAGTTAAGTGTGGACGTTTTTCTCTTCAATCAACTACCCAAGACTCGTTATTTTATTAGGCTATGATAAGGTAACGTGTTGGTTAATTTTAAATAAATGAGCTTAGAGATGGATCTCCAAGCTCATTTATTTGGCTGTCCGTTTTTACTAGAACGCATTTTTATTTTAACAAAAGTATGATTTAATATAATTTGTTATCATCTTCTAAAGTTACTGCTAATAATATATACACAATACTAGATATTGGATTTGTAAAGAAAAATATTAACCTAACGATTGTAGAAGATATACCAAAAAACTCCGCAACCCCTCCACAAACGCCTCCTATTGATCTATCTTTTGAAGATTTCTTTAACTTTTGCATAACAATACTCCCCTCATATTTTTAAAATTGTACTTTATCAAATTGATTTGAAGAGCAGCAAGCACTAACCTGCTGTCAGCTGTACTTAGTCAGTTACAATGCGTAGGTTTTTCTCTTCCATCAACGTCCCAATACTCGGTTATTTCATTAGGCTATGGCAAAATTATTGGTTGATTTTGTATAAATAAATGAGGTTGGAGATACATCTCCAACCTCATTTATTTGGCTGTCCATTTTTACTAAACACCCGTTAGCTCAATTATTTATATACTTCTTCTAAGTCTTCAATTCTTTCTCTCAACTTTTTATTTTCAATTTTCACTTCATAGGAGTAATAAAACGCTACACCTCACAGCATGAAAATGAGTGACGGACGAGCAGAATTAAATTTTCATGGGAGTTCAATAAATGAATTACAATGCCTTTTAATACCAAAAATATCCATTTATAGAATTTCTAATAATAATAAAAACACATTAATATGAGGTGATAACTTAATTCGGGTAAAACAGGTTTTATTATCCCGTATATTTCGGAATTAGTGATTTACAACTGAACTACTTAAACCAGAGGTGAGTCCTATATAGAAAGTGGTCACTAATCTCCTGCAGTAATCCTGCCTTCAAATTGTGGCTCTCATCAACACGACACACTCTCGCGGGCCAGACACAGAAACAATCTATAACCCCATCTTCTTCGCAACAATTACTTTCATGATTTCATTGCTACCTGCGTAAATAGACGCAACTGGAATATCACGATATCTTCTCGCTATTTTATATTCTTCCATATAGCCATAGCCACCGTGTAGTTGTAGGCATTCACCCGAAATTTTCTTTGCCGTTTCGGTTAACCAATACTTAGCCATCGACACTTTTGAGACGATTTCTTTCCCTGCCAAATGATCTTCAATTAGTGATTCCAAGAACGAGTGACCAAGTTCCACTTCAGTTGCCATTTCAACTAGCTTGAACTGTGTATTTTGAAAGGCTCCGATTGGTTTGCCAAATGCTTTTCGAGACTTTACATAGGTAAGTGTCATATCGACCATATCTTCAGAAGCGGTTTGAGCGGAAATCGCCACCATTAAACGCTCTTGTTGCAACTTCTCCATTAAATACGTAAAGCCTTTTCCTTCTTCACCTATTAGGTTGTCTACAGGGACTAGGCAATCTTCGAAAAATAGTTCAGCTGTATCTTGAGCATGCATACCGACTTTGTTCAATTTACGACCACGTGTAAATCCAGGTGTTCCTTCTTCAATCATAATAAGGCTAATCCCTCTATGTCTAGGGTCTGCTTTCGTATCCGTTTTCACTGCAACAAGTATTAAATCACCATTTATGCCATTGGTAATAAAGGTTTTCGATCCATTGACAACATAATGGTTTCCTTTTTTCTCCGCAGTCGTTTGAATAGCTGCTAAATCAGATCCCGCTCCTGGCTCTGTCATAGCAATCGCAGTAATATGTTGACCCGTGACGCATCCTGGTAACCAGCGAGATTTTTGTTGCTCTGTGCCATACGCTTCGATATATGGAACGACGATATCATTATGCAGTCCAACACCAGTTAAGCTTGCTCCAACACGTTCTAGTTCTTCACCTATAATGACTGCGTAGCGAAAATCAGTCTCAAGTCCACCATACACTTCTTTTACTTGAGGACATAAATACCCCATTTCCCCTAGCTTTCGCCAAAAAGATTTAGGAATCAAGCGGTCTTCTTCCCACTTTTCATATTGTGGAACTGCTTCTTTGTCTAAATATTTGCGAAGGGACTTGCGAAACATGACATGTTCATCTGTTTCAAAACGATATTTCCCCATCAAAATCCCTCCTCATTTTGCTTGCATACGTATGGCCCCATCTAAACGAATTACTTCGCCATTTAGCATTGGATTGATTAAAATGCTTTCAACTAATTGTGCATATTCACTTGGTTTGCCTAATCGATTTGGGAAAGGTACAGAACTTGATAGTGCCGTTCGAGCTGGTTCTGGTAATCCTGCGAAAAGCGGCGTTTCAACAAGTCCAGGGGCAATAGCCATGACGCGAATACCGTCTCTCGCAAATTCACGGGCAATCGGTAAGGTCATCCCTACGACTCCACCTTTTGAAGCACTATAAGCAGCTTGACCTATTTGTCCTTCAAATGCTGCGACTGAAGCAGTATTAATGATGACCCCTCGCTCCCCTTCTTCATTTGGGTCGTTTTGTTGCATAGCGGAAGCTGCAACCCGCAATACGTTAAATGTGCCGATTAAGTTTACTTGAATGACTTGCTCAAAGCGCTCAAGTGCCAGTGGTCCTTTTTTCGACACTACTTTTCCAGGTGTGGCAATTCCTGCACAACTAACTAACATATTTAATTTGCCAAAATGCTCGACTACTGATGCTACATTTTCTTCGACTTGCTGCGCATCGGTGACATTCGTTTGAAAGTAAACCACTGCCTCGCTTCCTAATTCGAGAACAAGTGCATGCCCGCGAATTTCATTCAAATCAAAAATAGCTACTTTTCCACCTTGTGCTACTAGACGACGAGTTGTTGCTTCTCCAAGTCCAGATGCACCTCCGGTTACAATCGCGATTACTTCAGATGTCTTCATACTATTTCCTCCGATTCTGACAATCTCTCAATGATTGTTGCGTTGGCCATACCCATGCCTTCACAAATCGCAAGGAGTCCATAGCGGCCTTGAGTACGTTCAAGTTCATGTAACAACGTAACAAGTAGTTTCGTTCCCGTTGCGCCAAGTGGATGACCAAGTGCTATGGCCCCACCATTGCGATTTAATTTTGCCGGATCAGCTCCTATGTCTTTTAACCATGCAAGTGGAACTGGAGCGAATGCTTCATTTACTTCATAAACGTCCATATCTTCTATTGTTAAGTGTGCTTTCTCCAACACTTTTTGAGTAGCCGCAATCGGACCAGTGAGCATTAACGTTGGATCGGAGCCAACAACAACGCGAGTATGAATGCGTGCACGTGCTGTTAAACCTAGTTCCTTAGCTTTTTCACGTGACATTAACAGCACCGCTGAAGCCCCATCACTCATTTGACTTGCATTGCCAGCTGTAACTCGTCCATTTGCATCAAATACCGTCTTTAATCCAAGCAGAGTTTCTAGGGAAGTCCCCGCTCTTGGACCTTCATCTACTGAAAACATCTCAGTCGTTCCATCTTCTTTCGTCACTTCAATTGGTACGATTTCTTTTTCAAATCGTCCTTCCGCAATCGCTTGAAAAGCACGCTCATGACTTTGAACAGAAAATGCATCCAAATCTTCACGAGATAAATCCCACTGCTCTGCGATCCGTTCAGCAGATAACCCTTGATTGATGATTTCATATGAGTCCATCAATTTTTTACTAGGTTTGGCCTCGCCCATATTTGACATCATCGGTACACGTGTCATGCTCTCCACACCACCAGCAATCACAATATCCATGTCACCACAAGCAATGGCTTGCGCAGCAAAATGGACTGCTTGCTGACTTGAACCACATTGGCGATCAATTGTGGTGCCAGGCACTTTTGTTGGAAACCCAGCAATAAGTCCGGCTGTTCTTGCGATATTGCCACCTTGTTCTCCGACTTGAGAGACACATCCTAAAATAATATCTTCTACATCACCTTTTTCAATCCCTACGCGTTCGATTAATTTTTCTAATACTGTAGCTGCTAATTCATCCGGTCTCATATGCGTGAACTTTCCTTTTCTTCGTCCAATTGCCGTACGTAATCCGTCTATAATCACAACTTCTTTCATCATTACACCCCTTTTAATTGAATTGAATGAATATTCACTTACTATTAGTCTACCGAAAATTAATGTAATTTTCTACCTTCTTCTTAGATTCTTCTACATCTTAGGTCTTAGTAAAAGATGCATTCCTAGACCGTTTGGCAATTTAGTGCGAATTGGTACGATAAGGGTACAACTTGAAAGGAGAGACAAACACATGAAAAAATTTGGTTTAATCGTACTCGGTGTGATCGCAGGTATTGTAGCACTTGTCAATTTAGGGTCGCTTCTTGGACTTGCACTATCTGCATTACTGGTTATCGCAGGTATGCATTTCTATTTAAAAGGAGGATCTACTTTATCAAAAGTATTTTGGCTAGCTGTCGGAATTTTAGGATTACTATCAGCTATTGCAAACGTACCTGGTTTCTTCGGAATTCTAGCAATTGTCGGATTATGGTATGTCATTCGACAGTGGAAACAACAACCGCTTGTTATTCCAACTCTTATGACAACATCATATACAGACCCATTCACAAACTTTGAAAAACAGTGGAACGAACTAAACAAATAAGGAGGCAACACACATGACAACATTATGGAAACGATTCAAATACACAATCAACGCAGACCTGCACAACGCATTTGACAAAAAGGAACAAGAAAACCCCATTGCCATGTTAAATCAATATGTTCGCGAGGCAGAAAAACAAACTGAACAAACAGGTAAATGGATCGAAAGACAATCCCAACTAAAAGGACAACTTGAAAAAGAACTTCTAGAAGCACAAGAGATGCTGGCAAAACGTACAACACAAATGGATCTTGCACGCCAAACAAGTGAAGGTGAATTAATTGATTTTGCTCAAGCAGAAGTTGCAGCCTATGCCAATCGAAAGGATGTACTACAAGCTAGTATCTTGCGTACGACTGAAGAATTATTTGGGCTTGAACAGAAATATGAGGAAATGAAACATAAAGTGAAAGATATGAAAGTACGTCAGCTACAATTGATGGGCAAAGAAAACGTCACTCGAGCTCATCACCAAATGGACAAAATGTTACAACCAGAATCATCAAAGAATGCGGACAAACGTTTAGTCGCTTTTGATGAAATGGAACAGTATATTGAACGTCTTGGTCAACGCATTGAAAAACAACATGATGTATCTTCGATGGAACGTCGTTTAGAGATGTTAGAAAAAAAGGAAGAACCCAAACAGGAAATTGTGTAAACTAGAAAGATAAGCGGAGAAGACTCGTCTTCTCCATTTTTCAAATTGCTAAAAAAGACAGGGCAAAGTACGCCCCGTCCTTTAAGAAGGGTAACTATAGAAACCCGTTTATTTCCGCTACGGTGGACGCTTTTCGCGGGCTTGGCTTCAGTCTCCTCGTCACTTCGAAAACATGTGCTCCTGCGGTT
>NZ_AMGD01000106.1:0-6429 GCF_000297555.1 Paenisporosarcina sp. TG-14 | reverse complement strand
CTTCTAACAGTCTGCCTTTTTAATTTCTCTACAATTTAAGCTTAGTAAAAATGGAGGAAAATTATTTTATCCAATAGTGTGAAAAGAAACCTGCCTTTTATCATAGCCTAGGAAGGGAATGAATTCCGAGTAAGTTTCCGATAATACGCATAACATATATAGATTTGATTCAAAACTAGGGGTGATTGATTTTGTCAATCTTGGCTATACTCATTGTGGTTCTTAATGCAGTGGATGGTGCGCTAACCTATATAGGTTTAAAGACTTCTCAGATGGTTGAGCTTAATCCAATACTTAGAATGATGCAGCCTGAATCTGTTCTATTCATTAAAGTATTGTTGAGTGTTTTGCTGTGTTATATCATTTATAAAAAAGGATTGATGAGATTTGGGAGGAAGCTTCGAGTGCTGTTATGGATTGTAGTGATAATGTACACTAGTGTAATTATTCTACATCTCTTTTGGTTAATTCCATTCTTGTTTTAATGGAAGGAATCTATATATTCAAATGGATGATTGTAGTACACGATAAATCTAGTTGGATTTAAACTATTAATTATATATAATATAAATAATAGTTTAGAGGGATAGGATGAGTAAAGTGAATGAAGTGGGAACAATACCGAACGAAATTTCAATGTTAAAAGCACTAAATAGTATTGGTGAGACTATTATTATTGCGGATAAACTGTTCCATATTAGATGGATGAATAGCAATGCTTCGGATTTATTAACTTTGATTGCACCATTGTTCCAGTTACAAGACAGTCGTGCCTTTATTGGATTAAGTATGGACTTCTTTCATCAGCGTCCTGAACATCAACAACGAGTTATGGGAAGTTTAATGACGACGTTGCGAACAAGAATTACAATTCGAAATCGTTTCGTTACTGATATAGTTGTTACACCTATAATGAACGACCTAAAAGAAATTGAAGGATACGTTATTATGTTGATGGACGTAACCACAAAATCAGAAGAAGAAAAAAAGAAAGAAAAGTTAATTAAAGCACTTTCAATCCCCATTTTACATGTGTGGAAAAATACAATTGCATTGCCTTTAATTGGAGAGTTTGATGCAGAGCGAGCAGACTTACTCATTTCATCTGTGTTGATGGAATGTTCGACTCAACGTATCGAATATGTATTAATATCTTTAAATGGACTAAGTGAGTTTGATCAGGAAGTTCAATTTTATATTCAGAAGTTGTATGATTGCTTAAAATTAATTGGAGCTAAATGCATATTGGTGGGAATCAGTCCCCAAATGGCTATTTCGATGGGATTCCTTGAAAGAGATATCCCGACATACAGATCAACTTATGCTGGTTTGGAAGCTATTATTGAGCAACAAAAGCATAACTAATCGAAAAACCGCTTCCTTGCGAAGCGGTTTTTTAGTTGCAACTGTAAATGAAAAGTCGTATAAAAAAGGTATTCCAAATTAATCAATCAAAGCCTGTGAGTATTCTATATCTAAAATGATCGATGAATAACTTCCACCGTTTACTTGTGCAAACATTTTCCCAGCGGATTGCATTAGTTTTTCAGCTTCTACATTGGATATAGAAGGTTTTAAAAAGAATATTTGTAAGGCATTGTCAGTACTTTCACTAACTGACGTTCGGAGTGAATCTACAAAAGGACTACCAAAAGAACCTAATTCATCTTCGATAGATAAGATTCCATTTAAATGAATTTCTTGTCCATTAATTCCTTTATGCATAGTTTCAGGTCCTCCACATACGATTTTGATATCTCCTTCTCCATGAGATAAATCATATATACCTACCGGAATTTCGTATTGAAGGGAGAAGAAATTATTTAGATCAACCGCACTGTTTACGGGTTGCAAATAGTTTTGATTTCGAATTCTGCGCATCATGGCTTCCATCGAAGGACGGTATCGACCTGGATCTGACCCAAACTTTTTCCACAAGGCTCTCCATTCAAAAATCCCTTGATAATCCGTTAATTTTTTATCTTGTAAATCAAAAAATAAATGTTCTTGATATAAATGCATGCGACCTTTTAGCATTTGAGGTGATTGTGAGACGACAAATTTGTTATAATGGTTAATGCCTATTTTAAAACGTTCATCAATTTTAAAAATAGATGGTTCGATTGAAATTTTCATGTTTTCACCTTCAAATCATTTTTCATCATTTTAGCATAAGGGGGGCGAAGTTTTCATGAATGTGAATCAGTTTCAACAAGAGCTAATTTTATATGCACACTCGATTGGCATTGATAAAATCGGTTTTGCTTCCTCTGATCCTTTTCGTGAGCTGAAGAATCGATTAAAGAGACAACAAGATCTTGGTTATCAATCTGGCTTTGAAGAGAAGGATCTAGAAAAAAGAACAACACCTTCGCTTTTATTAAATGAAGCAGAAAGCATCATCGCTATAGCGATTGCTTATCCTTCTCGCATGGAAAACGCACCAAAAGGGAAGAAAGGCGAGCGAAGAGGGATTTTTGCGCGAGCTTCGTGGGGAATTGACTATCATACGGTGTTACGAGACCGTTTAGCTAAATTAGAGCAGTTTATTGCCATGTATAGCGTTGATGCCAAAACACGCTCTATGGTGGACACAGGGGAGTTATCTGACCGCGCTGTTGCAGAACGTGCAGGAATTGGATGGAGTGCGAAAAACTGTGCAGTAATTACACCAGAATTTGGATCATACGTCTATTTAGGAGAAATCATTACGAACATTCCCTTTACACCAGATACACCGATGGAAGATGAATGTGGAGAATGCCGACTGTGCTTAGATGTTTGCCCAACGGGGGCCTTGATTGAAGGTGGTCAGCTGAATGCTCAGCGATGTATTGCATTTCTGACACAGACAAAATCGTTATTGCCAGAGGAGTTTCGAACAAAGATAGGAAACCGTATATATGGGTGTGATACGTGCCAAACTGTTTGTCCTAAAAATAAAGGAAAGTTTAATAGGCATCAACTCGAGTTCCAAGCCGATCCAGAAATTGCAAAACCTTTACTCATACCATTATTGAAAATGAGTAACAAAGAATTTAAAACAAAATTTGGACATGTGTCTGGATCCTGGCGAGGAAAGAAACCAATTCAACGAAATGCCATTTTAGCGCTTGCACATTTTAAAGAAGAAAGTGCAATTCCAAATTTAATTGACTTACTTCAAAATGATGTACGTCCAGTTATTCGTGGGACAGCTGCGTGGGCAATCGGGAAAATTGGAACTGAAGAGGGTCGCTTAGCACTAAATAAAGCATTACAAATAGAAATAGACGGTGAAGTGCTAAACGAAATTCATAAAGGGTTAGCATTCCTAACCGTAAATTAAGGGAGTGAGACTATGGCGATACACGTGGTACTTTATCAACCGTTAATCCCTGCCAATACAGGGAATATTGCTCGTACTTGCGCAGGAACAGATACAAAACTACATTTGATTCGTCCTCTTGGTTTTTCAACAGAAGATAAAATGTTAAAAAGGGCAGGTCTTGACTACTGGGAGCATGTTGATGTTCATTATTATGACGGATTAGATGATTTATTTGCTAAGTATCCAGAAGGGGAATTTTTCTTCATTACAAAGCACGGATCGAAGCCTCATACAACGTTCAACTATGACAACCGAGAAAAAGATACCTTTTTCGTCTTCGGTAGAGAAACGTCTGGACTGCCTAGAGAATTAATTGATGCGAATCAAGACCGTTGCTTACGTATTCCAATGAACGAAAATATTCGTTCATTAAACTTATCAAATACCGCAGCGATTTTAATTTATGAAGCACTGCGTCAACAAAATTATCCTAATTTAAATTAAAAAATGGGATTGCTAGTTATAGCAATCCCATTTTACATGTTTATTTTTTTTCTGATGCACCTGGTTTGTCATCGTACCCTGCCGTGAAAATCGCAGCAAGGAATGCAACAGTAACACCAAGAATTAGTAGTAAGCTCATAACGTTGCCTCCTAGTGAGAGAATTACAATATCATACCTAAGTATATCTTACTTCATTTCAAAAAGAAATATTCTGTACGTAATAAATATGGCGGAAATATAGCAAAGTTACAGTCATTTTTTTAGTGTGGTAAGAATAGTAATTGATATAAGAAGAGAACAGCAAAAATATAGAGTAAAGGATGTACATTTCTTGCTTGTCCTTTAAAAATTTTGAGCAATGGATATAAAATGAAACCAAGTTCAATACCTGTTGCTATACTTGAAGTTAAAGGCATTGTTAAAATAATAATAAACGCTGGGAATGCTTCATCAAACGAATCCCAATCAATATTTTTTACGGCACTAATCATTAGACTTCCAACAATAATCAAAGCAGGTGCGGTAATGGCAGCTACACTTGAAAGAGAAGAAACAAGTGGTCCAAAGAAAGCTGCAATGATAAATAATACTGCTACAGTAACAGATGTTAAACCTGTACGACCTCCAACTGCAACACCTGCAGAAGATTCGATGTAAGCTGACGTAGGGCTCGTACCGAACATTGCTCCAACTGTTGTTGCAACTGAATCTGCTAGTAAAGCTTGTTTGGCACGAGGCATATGATTACCCTTCATTAAGCCCGCTTGTTTTGCAACACCAATCATTGTGCCGGTTGTATCAAATAACGTGACTAGCAGGAAGGAAACGACGATTCCAATCATGCCATATTCAAATACATCAATTAAAGCAATTCCAGGATTCCAAACAATTATACCTTCAGGTAATGAAGGTAATTGCATTGGATTTCCTTTAAACGTTAATTGACCTGTGAAGAATGCAACTATACCTGTTGCAATCATACCGTAAAATAAAGCACCGTAGACATTTAAGACCATTAAGATAAGTGTCACTAGTAATCCGAACAACGCTAGTAAGACAGGTGCACTTGTTAAGTCGCCAAGTTTGACTAAGTTTTGTGGATGCGCTTCAACTAGCCCAGATAAACGTAACCCGATAAAAGCGATGAATAATCCAATTCCGGCAGTGATACCACTCTTTAAATTTTCAGGAATGATTTCGATTAATTTCTTGCGTAACGGTGTTAACGATAAAATAATAAATAGTAGTCCGGCAATAAATACAGCTGAAAAGGCAGTTACATAATTAATTTCACCATTTGATGAAATGACTACAGTATAAGTAAAGAATGCGTTTAATCCCATACCCGGTGCGATTGCGATCGGGTAATTTGCGAATAACCCCATCCATAATGTTCCTACTACAGCAGAAATAATTGTAGCTAAAAAGACTTGATCGAACGGTACTCCAGCATCTGCTAAGATAACGGGATTTACAATTACGATATAGACCATCGTCAAGAATGTAGTCATACCTGCAAGGAATTCAGTTTTCACATTAGTATTGTGTTCTTTTAAGCGGAACATAGTGTGTCTCCTTTCAAAAAGACGAACGAAATAACCAACATTTCATATAATATTCGTTTTTAGGGTGAAGTGCAATAGTTTTAAGCGAAAAAATCTTCTTACTCGTAAAATTCACATTCAATTTGTACAATAGAAGAACAAAGGATGGAAAGGATGAAGAATATGACACTTACTTTACAATCCACAAGAACATTACATAATGGCGTGGAGATGCCACGTCTAGGGTTGGGCGTATATAAAATGACGAACCCAGAAGAATCCGTCGAAGCAATGACTAGTGCGCTTCAAATCGGTTATCGTGCAATCGATACTGCCTCTTTATATGGGAATGAAAAAGAAGTTGGAGAATCTGTCCGCACTTCAGGTATCAAACGAGAAGATGTCTTTGTCACTACAAAAGTATGGAATTCTGATCAAGGATACGATCAAACGTTACGAGCTTTTGAAAAATCGCTTGAGCTTCTAGGATTTGATTATTTAGATTTATATTTAACGCATTGGCCAGTTAAAGAGACATTTATGGAAACCTACAGAGCAATTGAACGTTTGTATGATGAAAAACTTATTAGGGCTACGGGTGTTTCAAATCATCATCAAAAGCATTTAGAAGAAATCTTAGCAAAAGCAAATGTAAAGCCAATGGTGAATCAAATAGAATTAAATCCACGTCTTACACAGTACGACCTGAGAACTTTCTGTGGTGACAACCAAATCGCTGTGACTTCTTGGTCTCCATTAGCACGTGGGGGATTATTAAATGAGCCTTCACTCGTTCGTATTGGCAATAAATACGGCAAGTCCCCAGCACAAATAATTATTCGTTGGCATCTACAACACGATTTAACTGTCATTCCAAAGTCGGTAACACCAGAACGAATTGCAGAAAATGCGGATGTATTTAACTTTAAATTATCCTTCGAAGACATGAAAAATATTGATTCCTTGAATTTAAATGAGCGAACTGGTGCTAATCCAGATAACTTTAGCTTTAACTTTTAACCAAAAAAGAGATTCCTCTAGTCAAAATGAACTGAGCCCTTATTAACGGA
>NZ_AMGD01000105.1:0-4967 GCF_000297555.1 Paenisporosarcina sp. TG-14 | reverse complement strand
CCTGATTTTCTTTCTCTCTTCACGTGAGGTCTATGTGGAGGGAGAAATTTTTTATTACAAACATTGAAGAGGGGTATGTAAATGAATACTTATTCAGACTTAAGACTAAATCTTTTTTGTCAAAGTTTATTACAAAGTGTTGGCATGAATAAAGAGAATTCTTTAGTGGTGGCAGATTCACTTATTAAAGCCAATTTAGAAGGAGTGGATAGTCACGGAATTAGTAGGCTGCCTATCTATGCCAAACGTTTTGGTGATAATAGAATTAATATAAAGCCAAATATTCAAATGACTAAAAAAAGTTCTTCTGTTTTAATGGTAGACGGTGACAATGGTTTAGGACATGTAGTCAGTTATCAAGCTATTCTAAATGGTATTGAAATGGCTAAACAAAATGGGGTTACAGCTATTGCTGTTAAAAATAGCAATCACTTTGGAACGGCATCTTACTTTTGTCAATTAGCATGTGAGCAAAACCTAGCTTGTATTGTTTTAACTAATTCACCACCTGGAATTGCTCCTTGGGGTGGGAAGGATGCTTTTTTCGGGACAAACCCTATTGCTTTTGGATTTCCAACAGGGAATGATCAACCGGTGATAATTGACTTGTCTACTAGTGTTGTAGCAAGAGGGAAAATCATTTTGGCTGCTAAGCAGGGGAATCATATCCCTGATGGTTGGGCTTTAGATAGGGATGGACACCCGACTAATGATGCTGAAGAAGCGTTAAAGGGGTCTCTTTTACCGTTAGGTGGAGCGAAAGGTTCAGCTTTAGCGCTAGCAGTAGAAATTCTAACAGGTTTATTAACTGGTGCTGCATTTGGACCTAATGTGAAAAATATTTATGATAATGAAGAATCAGGTAAAGCTAATGTTGGGCATTTCTTCATATTAATGGACATCGAAAAATTTATGAATCTAAATACATTTTTTGAATCCATTATAAATCTTTTAAATGAGATGAAAGAAGTCCCTAAAATACCGGGAATCGATGAAATACGTTATCCAGGGGAAAGAAGAAAAAGGGATAAGGAAAGGCGCCTTCAAGAAGGCATTCAGTTACCACCAAGTGTGGAAGAGGAGTTAATCAAACTTGCCGGTCAATACAACGTTGAGTTTCCTATACCAATACCTCCACTAAAAGCAAATTCGATTGTATCAAACTAAAATAAAAAGGTTGTCAGACAGGTATTCCTTCTACAGTAACTATTTCTTGATGAAGTTAAAGAAATAGAATAGTAGAGGTAATACTTCATGACAGCCTTTTATTATTTAATCTATTAAAGTGTTTTGGTTATAGACTGTTCGACACTCTCTAGATGCTCTTTCATATATTGTTGGGCTAAATGTATATTTTTTTGTTTCATCGCTTCTAAAATATTCGAATGTTCTTGAACGGATTGTATGGCCCGACCAGGTATCTGAATGGATTTCTCACGTGTTTCAGATAATAAATCAATTAAAAAATGCATGATTCTAATAAGAACTACATTGTTGGAGTTATTGGCTAATGTAATATGAAAATTGTGGTCTAATTCCGCTAGACGTTCAGAATCAATTCCGTCTTTTAAGATTTCTTTTGCTTCAGCAATAATTTCTTCTAATTCATTAAATTGATTTACGTCGGAATGCTCTATAGACAATTTTACTGTCGATTCTTCAAGAATTTTTCGAACAGAGAAAAAATCCTTAATTTGATCAGAAGAAACAAAAAAAGCTTCGGTCATTTTTTTGATTTGGTCTTCCGATGAAGAAACAAATACCCCTGTTCCGTGTCTAGCAGTAATATACCCATAGGCTTCAAGTATTTTATAAGCTTCTCTTACAGTATTTCTACTTACAGAAAGCGCTACTCCCATTTCCCTTTCACCTAGTATTCGATCCCCAACTTTATATTCACCATCTTGAATTTTCTTTTTAATACTATCTGCTACTTGTTCAGAAATCCCTTTTCTATTGATTATCATCTTATTTCTCCAATCCATCCATTATAGGAGGCTATAGTTTTACGCATACTATAAAATCACAATATTTATTATTGGTCCAACCTTTATTAAATCATGAAGATAATTACATATCAAATACAAGATATTATAAAACCATGTTATGTTTCCATATCTATAGCGAAATCATCCTAGTAAGGCAGTTATCTACATTTTTAGTAGGAAAAAACCCAGAATAATCAATGCGATAGATCCAGATGCTCCAGTAATAAGAACTTTACCTTTTAAATTTTTAAATTCAGAAAAATTCATACCTAATCCTAAACCTGCCATGGCCATTGATAGTAAGAATATGCTTAAAGCAATCAACATTTGAGTAATTGTTGTGGATAAAATACCAAAAGTATTGATAAGACACATAATCAAAAAACCAAATATAAACCATGGTATTGGTAAGTCTTTAAACTTTTTCTTTTGTGTAGGAACACTAGGATTTTTTTTATTAAAGAACAGTCCTAAAATAATTGCTACTGGAATTAAAAGGGCTACACGACCTAATTTAACAAGAATAGCTGTGTCACTACTTACATCTCCTCCAGGTGTGGCGGCCGCTATCACGTGTGCCAATTCATGAAGGGTGGCTCCAGCCAGTAGTCCATATTCATATGAATCCAATCCAAGAACAGGATACAAAAAGGTATAAAAGATTGTCACAATTGTACCTATGATAGCAATAAAGGCAACTGATATTGCAGTAAATTCTTTTTTTGCCCCAATTAAAGGCGCCACTGCCACAATAGCTGCAGCACCACACACTGCCGTGCCAACAGCAATTAAGGCTGAAAGATGAGGATCAATGGATAAAAGCTTTCCTAAATAGATCATAAAGATAAGTGTAAAAGTAACAACGATAACATCCGTTAAAACAATTGAAAATCCAGCTGCTATGATTTGCTCAATATTTAATCTTAATCCCATTAAAATAATGCCAGCCCGAAGTAAAATCTTACTGCTAAACGTTATTCCAATTGTATAATCGTTTGGAACGTCCATTGCCCCTTTCCAACTCATCCCTAAAAGAATTGAAATAATCATTACACCCATTACCGAAAAAAATGGGAATTCGGATATGATTCCAGCAATTAAGGCTAGTACCATTGTTAAAACAATCCCTTGCATCCATCCTTTTTTAAATCTCTTTGGTTTATTTTTATTTTGGAATTGCAGATAAATTGAACTTTGTGCTTTTATAGCTCTCAAGTTATTCAAATCCTTACCCCCTTCACATAATTAAGAAAATCACTTAAGTTTATGGTTTGGTGACCCAACCAATGTTATAAGTTAATTAAATCATTTTTATGTTAATGAATCAAGATGTTTTTTATAATGTAGATTGTTAACAGAGAAATTGTGAAATGGTCTCATCTGCATGCAAAATACTTATGCACAACAATAATATTCTTAATTTTCTGTTCTTTTTGAATGCTAACGAATAAAATATATTGAATATTTAATAATTTTATGTTTTAATAACTTTGTAGGTTGGGTCACCCAATCAATAATTTTTTTAAATTTTCTTACCTAGGTGTGAAAATATTCAATATAAACGACTTGGGAAAATATAGGTTGTTAATTCAATCGAAAAGGGGTTCCGGAATTGAAAATATTGATAACAGAAATTATATGGGACGAGGGAATCAAGGCATTAATAAATCAGGGATTCGAAGTGGACTATGATGAAAACCTATGGAAAAATCGACAGGATTTACTTGGAAAGGTGAAAAATTATGATGCAGTAATTGTTAGGAATCAAACTAAAGTTGATCAAGAGCTTTTAGACGCTGGTAATCAATTAAAGATAGTTGGACGACTTGGAGTTGGTTTGGATAACATTGATACGGAAGCAGCAAAAAATAAAGACATCAAAGTTGTTTATGCTCGCAATGCTAATGCTACATCAGTGGCGGAATATGTATTGGCGGCTATGTTAAGCGCTAATAGACAACTATATCTAGCAAATGTTGACATTAGAAATGGAAACTGGAATCGAAAACAGTTTACAGGTGGAGAGCTTGCTAATAAAACAATTGGTTTAATAGGGTTGGGGGAGATATCTCACCGTGTAGCTAAAAGAGCGAATGCTTTTGGCATGGATGTTATTGGATATGACCCGTTTATTACTCCGTATGACCACATTCTCTCTGAAACGGGTGTTAAAGTAAAAGAAAATTTAGAGGAATTATTACACGAATCTGATTTTATTTCTATACATGTACCTTTAACTCAGACAACGAAGTATTTGATTTCTGAACCTGAACTGAAGAAAATGAAATCGACTGCTTACATTATTAATACTTCTAGAGGAGGTATTATAAATGAAGATGACCTTTCAGTCGCTTTGAATAATCAAACTATCACTGGAGCTTTTTTAGATGTTCTGGAAGTGGAACCGATATCACCAACTAATCACTTACTGTCATGTAAAGGAGCTACAATAACTCCGCATATTGCAGGTCTAACGAATGAATCACAGGTTAGAACTTCCTTATTAGTAGCCAATGAAGTAGTGAAAGTATTAAAAGGTGAATCTTCTATGTGTACAATCTAGCAAAAAATTATTAGATAATTAAAAAAATTTAATTGACTAGGATTCGATTAGGTGTTTTAATAAATATATATATTGGTTGGGTCACTGAGCCAATAAAAAGGAGGGTTTTTATTGGGAAACAATAGTCTAGCTAGTACGATTAACAAACAAGTAGAAGAATCACGAGCTGTAATCACCCACAAGTTTTTAATCCATCATCGGGGTGATCATGTGGGAGTTGCCTCTAGCCCTATAATTGAGGGAGAAACAGTAATCGGTATTTATATGGATGATAATTCAGAAATTGAAGTTAACTCCAAAGCGGATATTCCTTTAGGGCATAAGATTTCGTTAGTTGCCTTAAACAAGGATGAACCTGTTGTGAAATATGGCGTTCAAATCGGCATAACTACTAATAAATGGGAATTGGGCGATTA
>NZ_AMGD01000104.1:0-4078 GCF_000297555.1 Paenisporosarcina sp. TG-14 | reverse complement strand
TTCTAACAGTCTGCCTTTTTTTAATGTTATACGAATGTATTCCACATATTATTGATTTCCTTTTTTAACCCATTTCGCTACGGTTACGGTACGTTTTGTTTGATGTTTTACTGCACCTTGAACATCCTCCACCATTTTACCATCTTGATCGACAGAGACGCTTGTCCCATAAGGATTACCTCCAGCAGCATACAATACAGGATCTGTATAACCAGGCGCAACCACAATCGCTCCCCAATGGTACATTGTAGTATAGAGGGATAATGTCGTCATCTCCTGTCCACCATGAGGGTTTTGTGCAGAAGTCATAGCACTCACAACTTTATTGACTAATTTCCCTTTAAACCAAAGTCCTCCCGTTGAATCTAAGAAATTCTTTACTTGACCAGGCATGTTTCCAAAACGTGTTGGGACGCTAAAAATAATGGCATCTGCCCATTCTAAATCATCTAAAGTTACCTCAGGTACATCTTTCGTTGCTTCAATATTTGCTTTCCATGCAGGATTTGAGTCTATCGCTTCTTGTGGAGCTGTTTCAGGTACCTTCAATACTTTTACTTCAGCACCGTTTTCTTTTGCACCATCTTCTGCCCACTTAGCTAATTGATAGTTAGTACCTGTTGAGCTGTAATATATTACTGCTAATTTTACACTTGTCATTAGGTTTCATCTCCTTTGTTAGAATGAATAGTTTAGCGATTAGAGAATCTATGCGAATTAACATCAGTTTGTATTTCGTTATTCCCTTAAAAATTAGTTTTTATTCTATTTTTTCATGATAAGCATTAGTACACCATACTTACACCAATCCAAAAAGCATGACTCACAAATACTCCTAAATAACACACGTTGGCAAAACTAAGGAGATATTTAAACCCTCTTCCAAACTGTTGCAAAGGATGTTGTAATATAAAAACTGTTAGAAAAGTGCTTAAGTACAATTTAATCATAAGAATATTAAATGGATCTAATTCTGCCAATAACGGATTGGCTTCAGTTATAATTAATAAAGAAATACCAACATATGTTGCAATCCCATCCAAACTATTCAATAGTACTAACATCCATGCCGAGCTAATCATCTAATCACCTATGTCTTTTTTGATAAAAATAGTGTAGTCATTATTCTGATTGCTTAAACATTTATTGGGTAATATTCAGATAGGAGGAATTCTGTTTATTATTGGTCCAGTTGGTATATATTAAGACTTTTATAAAGTCATTTGGGTTGATAAGCCATAGTATTTCTAACAAAAAAGTCTAAGCATATGCTTAGACTTTTTTTATTTCAAAGAAAAAAACGAAGTTAAGAAGAATAAACCTTTTCATTCAGAACAAGCTATTAGAAAAATGGAGGTGAATTTCTTTGACTTCAAATAATACAAGGCATCAGCAAAGACAAAATAAAGATATGAAGAAGGCAAAATTAGATCGTGAAGAATTTGGCTTTGGACACGATGTTAGTCCGGATGATTTGGATACGCTTGGTCAAAACGAAGCAGCAAAAAATAACATTAAGCGCGAACCCAATCACCCCATAAATAATGATAAGAAATAATTCCACGCAATTGTACTTCTACTTAACAATTGCAGTTCCTCTTAATATATACAAAAAAGCAGTATCTACATTAAGTAGATACTGCTTTTCGAATGATACCCGAGGCCAGACTCGAACTGGCACGCCTTACGGCACCGCATTTTGAGTGCGGCGTGTCTGCCATTCCACCACTCGGGCAAAATAATAAATGCAGACTTTAAAAATATTATGGAGGCGGCAACCGGATTTGAACCGGTGGTAGAGGTGTTGCAGACCTGTGCCTTACCACTTGGCTATGCCGCCATAATAAAAATGGAGCGGAAGACGAGGTTCGAACTCGCGACCCCCACCTTGGCAAGGTGGTGTTCTACCACTGAACTACTTCCGCAATAATATTGGGGAACCTGGATTCGAACCAGGGCGTGACGGAATCAAAATCCGTTGCCTTACCGCTTGGCTATACCCCATTAGTAATATGGGGCGAACGAGGGGAATTGAACCCCCGAGTGCCGGAATCACAATCCGGTGCGTTAACCACTTCGCCACGCCCGCCACAATATGATATTGATATTGAATTTAAGTTAAAAAAATGGGGCGAACGAGGGGAATTGAACCCCCGAGTGCCGGAATCACAATCCGGTGCGTTAACCACTTCGCCACGCCCGCCATAATATGAAATTTATATTGAATTTAAAATTGGCAGGGGCAGTAGGAATCGAACCCACATTGAAGGTTTTGGAGACCTTAGTTCTACCGTTAAACTATGCCCCTAAGATAATGGTGGAGGGGGGCGGATTCGAACCGCCGAACCCGAAGGAACGGATTTACAGTCCGTCGTGTTTAGCCACTTCACTACCCCTCCAAATTGAAGATGGTGCCGGCGAAAGGAGTCGAACCCTCGACCTACTGATTACAAGTCAGTTGCTCTACCAACTGAGCTACACCGGCACGGTGTTTTAAAAAAATAATGGTGGCTCAGGACGGAATCGAACCGCCGACACAAGGATTTTCAGTCCTTTGCTCTACCGACTGAGCTACTGAGCCACTGTCGAATTGTACTAAGTTTCGAATCTCTTTGTCAGCTTCATTCGTTAATTCAATCACGTACGTTAGTACGCTCCTTCACTCACTCATTTTGCGTCTTCGATCTTCTTTGCTTATTCCAATTCTTAATACTTCATAAAAATGGCGGTCCCGACCGGGATCGAACCGGCGATCTCCTGCGTGACAGGCAGGCATGTTAACCGCTACACCACGGGACCATTTGGTTGCGGGGGCAGGATTTGAACCTGCGACCTTTGGGTTATGAGCCCAACGAGCTACCGTGCTGCTCCACCCCGCGATAATAATATTGTTATAAACACTATAGATACTACGCTTATTACTTAATGACATCTGCATCGGCTTTCGCCTGCTTCGATGTTAATCGCCATCTTCGTTTGGCGATTTGCTCCACCCCGCGATAATATAATTGTTATAAACACTCTCGCGATTTCTTTAGCGTGATGTCATTTTTTTGTTCACCGATTTTTGTCAAAGTCGATGTTAATCATTTTAAGATTAATTGGTTGCGGGGGCAGGATTTGAACCTGCGACCTTTGGGTTATGAGCCCAACGAGCTACCGTGCTGCTCCACCCCGCGATAATGTGATTGTTATAAACACTATGATACAACGCTTATGTCTTAGTTGACGCCTTCCACGCTTCGCTTGCGTCGGCGTTACTTCATCGCGAATTCTTTAGAGAGTTTCAATAGTGTAAATAATGTAATGGTGGAGGATGACGGGCTCGAACCGCCGACCCTCTGCTTGTAAGGCAGATGCTCTCCCAGCTGAGCTAATCCTCCGTTAAAAGAATGAAAAGCTGTGCATTTCGTTGTCAACTCACTCATTTATTCAGTCACATACTTGAGTACGCTCCTTCATTCATTCGATCGTTTTCTAGAACTACTTGCTTTTGATTTTTTAAAAATACTGGTTAAAGTTACGTAAAAAGAAATTGGTGACCCCTACGGGAATCGAACCCGTGTTACCGCCGTGAAAGGGCGGTGTCTTAACCGCTTGACCAAGGGGCCATATTATTAAGAAAGTTACTGGCGGAGAGCAAGGGATTTGAACCCTTGAGACAGTTTAACCCGCCTACACGAATTCCAATCGTGCTCCTTCGGCCACTCGGACAGCTCCCCAATATGGCTCCGAAGGTAGGACTCGAACCTACGACCATCGCATTAACAGTGCGGTGCTCTACCAACTGAGCTACTTCGGAAAAATAATATATTGCCTAGCGACGTCCTACTCTCACAGGGGGAGACCCCCAACTACCATCGGCGCAAAAGAACTTAACTTCCGTGTTCGGTATGGGAACGGGTGTGACCTCTTTGCCATTATCACTAGACTAATTGTTTTTAAAGACAAGATTTATTATACCAAGTCTCACAGATTTTACAAGCGTTTCTAGTAAAAAATACTTTTATTCGCTCAAAACTGGATAAACGGGCCATTGAAAGCCATTCATATTTGTTTGGTTAAGTCCTCGATCGAT
>NZ_AMGD01000103.1:0-11882 GCF_000297555.1 Paenisporosarcina sp. TG-14 | reverse complement strand
GCCCGCGGAAAGCGTCCATCTGTTTCTGCATCGCTACGCTAGCTTCGAAACATGAAAGTGCGCTGGAACGGAAAGCAACAGGATACTTGACTAATCGCAAGAAAAGACTATCCAGAAAGTCCCTCGACAAATAAATAAATTATAGCCGACTAAAATTCTTCACCAACGTAATTTGACAAAGAACCACACTTCACTAACAGTAGCGCTAGGAAGGAACCTTTACCTCCACAAAGTAGTCTAATAAACGAAACTTTCTTAAAAGTGTAAATAACAATCGTGTAGAACGTTATCGTTTTTTTCTGCTATAATAGATGAAGTTTGAACGTAGAGGAGATGACCTAATGGGAAAAGTATACGTATTTGACCATCCATTAATCCAACATAAATTAACCTATATTCGTGATAAGAGAACGGGTACAAAAGAGTTTCGTGAATTGGTGGACGAAGTAGCTACATTGATGGCCTTCGAAATCACGCGTGATCTTCCACTAGATGACGTAGAAGTTGAAACACCTGTAACGACAGCGAAAGCGAAAGTCTTATCAGGAAAAAAACTTGGCATCGTGCCTATTCTACGTGCTGGTATTGGCATGGTAGACGGTATCTTGAAATTAATGCCTGCTGCTAAAGTTGGTCATATCGGATTGTACCGTGATCCAGAAACATTACAACCTATTGAATATTATGTGAAGCTCCCGGCGGATGTTGAAGAGCGTGATTTTATATTGGTAGACCCGATGCTAGCAACAGGTGGATCGGCAATTGCAGCAATTAATTCACTTAAATCTCGTGGTGCGAAAAACATTAAGTTTATGTGTTTAATAGCTGCTCCAGAAGGTGTAGAAGTTATTAAACAACTACATCCAGATGTTGACATTTACATTGCAGCACTTGATGAAAAACTGGATGACCACGGCTATATCGTGCCTGGACTTGGCGATGCTGGTGACCGTTTGTTTGGAACAAAATAAGTGTAAGGATGTGCTTAGCCGTTGACTAAAAAATTTAAAGTCATGACGATTTTTGGAACTCGACCTGAAGCAATAAAAATGGCACCACTTGTTTTAGAACTTCAGAAACATACAGATGATATCGAATCCATCGTCACAGTAACTGCGCAACATCGTCAAATGCTTGACCAAGTTTTAGACACATTTGGCATCACGCCAGACTTTGATTTGAACATTATGAAAGACCGCCAAACATTAATCGACGTAACAACGCGTGGACTTGAAGGTTTGGATGCAGTCATGAAAGAAGCGAAGCCTGATATCGTATTAGTACATGGCGATACGACAACGACTTTTATTGCTAGCTTAGCGGCATTTTATAATCAAATCGCGGTTGGTCACGTGGAAGCGGGACTTCGTACGTTTAACAAATATTCTCCGTACCCAGAAGAAATGAACCGACAATTAACAGGTGTGATGGCAGATATTCATTTCTCACCAACGGAAGTATCGGCTGCTAACCTTCGCCGTGAAAACAAACCGGAAGACTCTATCGTCGTTACTGGTAACACGGCCATTGACGCATTGAAAACAACGGTCCGTGAAGAGTATACGCATCCGGTGTTGGAACAAATCGGTACAGACCGCATGATTTTATTAACTGCTCACAGACGTGAAAACTTAGGAGATCCAATGCGCAACATGTTCCGTGCAATTAAGCGATTAATTGAAGAACATAATGATGTACAAGTTGTGTATCCAGTTCACATGAATCCGGTTGTTAGAGAATTAGCGAATGAAGTGCTAGGTAACGATCCACGCATTCACTTAATAGAACCTCTAGACGTACTAGATTTCCATAACTTTGCATCACGTTCCTTCATTATATTGACGGATTCAGGTGGAGTTCAGGAAGAAGCACCTTCTTTAGGTAAGCCAGTCCTTGTATTACGCGATACAACAGAACGACCTGAAGGAATTGCAGCAGGTACTTTAAAGTTAGCGGGTACTGATGAGGAAACAATCTATGGCTTAGCAAAAGAATTGTTAACGAATGAAGAAACTTATGCATCCATGTCACAAGCTTCAAATCCTTATGGTGACGGACAAGCATCAAGACGTATCGTCGAAGCATTGAAAATCTATTTAAATAAATAGAAAATTAGGGCTGCCTCGGCAGCCCTTTTGTTTTTTAAAGCGCGGTTTCATCACGCAGTTAAAGAGAATAAAAAAATCGAGCTCCACTTCTGAAAATCCCTTAAATCTCAACAAAGTATATTACGAAAATATAATAATAAATTGAAATATTGTAGTCTAAATTACCTAAATTTCATAACAACTGAGCCCGCTGTTCATGAATTTGTCTACAATATGTCAAGCGTGAAGACATTGTGAAGTTAATCTAGGGAATCAATTGACATCATTTTAGCCCTATTGTATGCTTACAAAGGGTATAATTCAGAAGGTTTTCATCAGTAACGACGCTTTGAAAGCCTGTCATATCTACTTTCTATTAGATTCGCGGTTTTTACGTATTTTGTAAAAACTTAGGGGTTATCATGCGTATAACAAGAGGTTCTTTATAAGTAATAGCCTTTTAGTCGGCTATTGTCTCACAACTTGTTGGTTCTATTTTATCGGCGTATTCACAACTTTGTGGCTCCACGCGAAATAGACACCACCCCGTTATTTTTTAGTGCTGTGTCTGTTCATTGGACTAGATACTGGTGTGACAGTCATGATTCTGTCCTTTCGAAAATACGGTTCAGGAGATACATAACCTATGCAAGATTTACAGCTAGTTTACGCAAGGCAAAAGAAACTCGTATTTTTTTTGCTCGCATTCTGTGCACTCGGATGGGGTTTTACACCTGTCCAATCGGTGTTTGCTGGCTTAGCAATAGGCTCCCTATTCGGGTTGTATAATTTTTGGCTCCTCGTACGGAGATTGGAAAAATTCGACCGCTCCTTAAGTGAAGGGAAGAAAGTAGCGTCGCTCGGCACTGCACTTAGGTTCGCCTCGGGTATTGCGGCTGTCGCGATTGCCATATCCATCCCCGAACATATTCACTTAGCTAGCACGGTCATCGGGTTGATGATTCCGTATGTTTACTTACTTGTAGACAGAATTGTATACCATGTGAAACACCATTAAACGAATTGTGAAAGAGAGGTGAATGAATCGTGCATCATGACAATCCAACCGTTGTATGGCTTGGGCTGACGTTCAATCTATCTAACGTTTTGATGCTATCGGTTACCGCACTAATTGTTTTCTTAATTGCTGTTATCTCAACACGTAAATTAAGTGTGAAACCAACCGGTATGCAAAACTTTATGGAGTGGATAATGGACTTCGTAAAGGGTATTATCAAAAGCAACATGGACTGGAAAACAGGTGGTAGATTCCATGTGCTTGGAATTACACTAATTATGTTTATCTTTGTGGCAAACATGTTAGGTCTTCCATTTTCAGTCATAATTAAAGGTGAACTTTGGTGGAAATCGCCAACAGCTGACCCACTAGTTGCTATGACGCTTGCTTCAATGGTCGTTATTTTAACTCATTTCTATGCGATTCAAATGAAAGGCGTGAAAGAATACGGAAAAGACTTTTTACGTCCACTACCGTTCTTAGCACCCTTAAAAATTATTGAAGAGTTCGCAAATACGTTGACACTTGGTCTTCGTCTTTACGGGAATATCTACGCAGGAGAAATCCTACTGGGCTTACTAGCTGGTTTAGGTTTTGGCGCTGCAGGTATTTTAGGATTTATGGGCGTACTCGTACCAACACTTGCTTGGCAAAGTTTCTCGATCTTTATAGGAGCAATCCAAGCGTTTATCTTCGTTATGTTAACGATGGTCTATATGGCACACAAAGTGAGCCGCGATCATTAATATAATGTTCATTTATTTGAGCAAATAACAAAAAAAAAAATGTATATTCCAAGGAGGAAATTATTATTATGGTAGGTTCAGTTGGTCTTTTAGCAGCAGCGATAGCAATTGGTTTAGGTGCACTTGGTGCAGGTATTGGTAACGGAATGATCGTTTCAAAAACAGTAGAAGGTATCGCTCGTCAACCAGAAGCTCGTGGCGTTCTTCAAACAACAATGTTCATCGGTGTTGCATTAGTTGAGGCACTTCCAATCATTGCAGCAGTTATCGCGTTTATCGTATTAAACCGTTAATCTAAAATTTTTAAAATGGCGAAGTATTCTTCGCCATTAATTTTTGAGAAGTAAACATCTTTGAGATACTTATTATTCAATAAATTATATTTTTAGCATCACACATAGAATAAAGTTCTGGAAGGGAGTGAAACAATCGTGTTTTTAGACTACCTAGTACTGAATGCCACTGAAGGTGAAGTGGATTTGCTGAACACTGGTGATATCTTTACTACCTTAATTATTTTCATCATTTTGATGCTACTGCTGAAGAAATTCGCATGGGGTCCATTGATGGGCATAATGACACAACGTGAAGAATTGATTGCGAATGAAATCGAAGCAGCTGAAAATAGCCGCATAGAGTCAGGTAAATTATTAGAACAACAAAATAGTTTATTAAAAGTAGCACGAACGGAAGCACAAGCGATTGTTGAAAACGCTAAGAAACAAGGCGAAGTACAACGTGGAGAAATTGTCACTGTTGCACGCGCTGAAGCGAATCGCATGAAAGAATCAGCTGTCCGTGAGATTGAAACAGAGAAAGAAAAAGCAATAGCAGCAGTACGTGGGCAAGTTGTTTCTCTATCTGTACTTGCCGCATCTAAAGTTCTTGGAAAACAAATTTCTGAGGAAGATAACCGTGCGTTAATTGAAGAAACGATTGCGAAGGCAGGCGATGTAGGATGAGTCAATCAACTACAGCAAAACCTTACGCCCTTGCGCTATTTCAACTAGCACAAGAGCATAACCAACTAGCTCACGTAGAAGAAGATTTACGTGAAGTAAAAGTTGTCTTTAAAGAAAATCCGGAGTTGTCAGTATTGCTCGCTTCACCAAAGCTTTCTTTAGATCGTAAAAAAGAAATAATTCGTGAATTGTTCAGTAATGCCAATCCATTTATCGTAAACACACTACAATTATTAATTGACAATAAACGTATTAACGAAACGGTAGCAGTAGTTACTGAGTTTGAAGAACTTTCAAACGCAGCTCAAGGTATTGCAGATGCGAAAGTATTTTCAACACGAGCTTTAACAGATGTTGAGCGTGAAGCGATTTCGACTGCATTTGCTAGCAAAGTAGGGAAAAAATCTTTACGTATTGAGAATGAAATCGATCCATCTTTACTTGGTGGAATTCGTTTACAAATTGGTAACCGCATTTTCGACAACAGTGTAAGCGCGAAGTTAGAACGCTTGAAAAAAGAACTAATTGGTTAATATTATGAAATGGAAGAGGTGACATACATGGGCATCAAAGCTGAAGAAATCAGTGTCTTGATAAAGCAGCAGATTGAAAATTATCAATCTGAGATGAAAGTTAGCGATGTGGGTACAGTTATCCAAATTGGTGACGGTATCGCTCGTGCTCATGGTCTCGACAACGTCATGGCTGGAGAGTTAATAGAATTCTCTACCGGTGTTATGGGTATGGCACAAAACTTAGAAGCTAACAATGTAGGTATCGTTATTCTAGGACCATATGCAGATATCAAAGAAGGCGATGAAGTACGTCGTACAGGCCGTATTATGGAAGTACCAGTTGGACCAGAATTGATTGGCCGCGTTGTCAATCCACTTGGCCAACCAGTTGATGGCTTAGGCCCAATCAACACAACGAAAAGACGTCCAATCGAAAGCCCAGCACAAGGTGTTATGGCCCGTAAATCGGTTCATGAGCCATTGCAAACGGGTATCAAAGCGATTGATGCATTAGTACCAATCGGCCGTGGTCAACGTGAGTTAATCATCGGTGACCGTCAAACAGGTAAAACATCTGTTGCAATTGATACAATTTTAAATCAAGCTGACCAAAACATGATTTGTATATACGTAGCAATCGGTCAAAAAGAATCGACTGTTCGTAACGTAGTTGAAACGCTTCGTAAAAACGGCGCATTAGAATACACAATCATTGTTACAGCTTCAGCATCACAACCAGCTCCACTATTATTCCTTGCACCATATACAGGAATAACTATGGCTGAAGAGTTCATGTTCGAAGGCAAGCACGTATTGGTTGTTTATGATGATTTATCTAAACAAGCTGCTGCTTACCGCGAACTTTCATTATTACTTCGTCGTCCTCCAGGCCGTGAAGCATATCCAGGGGATGTATTCTACCTACACAGCCGTTTATTAGAACGCGCTGCTAAGTTGAATGAAACACTTGGAGCAGGTTCAATTACAGCTCTTCCATTCGTTGAAACACAAGCTGGAGATATCTCTGCTTACATTCCAACGAACGTAATTTCGATTACAGATGGACAGATCTTCTTGCAATCTGATTTATTCTTCTCAGGTGTTCGACCAGCAATTAATGCAGGTTTATCTGTATCACGTGTTGGTGGTTCAGCTCAAATTAAAGCAATGAAAAAAGTTGCGGGTACACTTCGTCTTGACTTAGCTGCATTCCGTGAACTTGAAGCATTCTCTCAATTCGGTTCTGACCTTGATAAAGTTACACAAGGGAAACTTAACCGTGGCGTGCGTACAGTAGAAGTATTGAAACAAGGCTTGAACAAACCACTTAAGGTTGAAAAACAAGTTATTATTCTTTACGCTCTAACACGTGGTCATTTAGATGAAATCCCAGTTCAAGATATCGTTCGTTTTGAGAACGAATTGCACAGCTGGTTAGATTCAAACCACACAAACGTTTTAGATCACATCCGTACAACAAAAGATCTTCCTGCTGACGAAGACTTAGTAAACGCGATCTCAGCGTTTAAAAAGACATTTGCAAAATCAGAGTAATCTTTTTGGATGAATAAAAAACGATAAGGTGGTGAATTACCAGTGGCATCATTACGCGACATAAAAGGCCGAATAACATCAACAAAGCAAACGAGTCAAATTACAAAGGCAATGCAAATGGTGTCGGCTTCTAAATTGAACCGTGCAGAATTGAATGCGAAATCATTTGTTCCGTACATGGCGAAAATCCAAGAAGTCGTAATAGCAATTGCATCAGGTACACAAGATAGTGGACATCCAATGTTAACTTATCGTCCTGTAGCGAAAACTGCTTACCTAGTCATCACATCTGACCGTGGACTTGCAGGTGCATACAACAGTAACGTGTTACGTGCTGTGACGAACGCTATTAAAGAACGTCATACATCAAGCGACCAATATGTAATATTTGCAATTGGACGTATTGGACTTGAATATTTCACGAAACGCGGACTTACTGTTGTTGAAAGCATGATCGCTTTACCTGACCAACCTTCATTTGCTGATATTAAGGAAATTGCGCGCAAAGCTGTTGGTATGTTCTCAGAAGGTACGTATGATGAACTTTATATGTACTACAACCACTATGTTAGCGCCATTCAACAAGAAGTTACAGAGAAAAAGGTGCTACCGTTAACGGAAATCGCTAAATCTAGTGCGACTGCTTCATATGAATTCGAGCCTTCAGCCGATGCCATTCTTGAAGTGTTACTTCCGCAATATGCGGAAAGCTTAATTTACGGTGCCTTACTAGACGGAAAAGCAAGTGAGCATGCTGCACGTATGACAGCAATGCAAAGTGCAACTGACAACGCAACTGAATTAATTAGCTCATTAACATTACAATATAACCGCGCACGTCAAGCTGCGATTACCCAAGAAATTACGGAAATCATTGGCGGCGTAGCGGCTCTAGAATAGAATTAGTAAGTTAGATAGGAGGGAACAACTATGAACAAAGGACACGTTCTTCAAGTAATGGGTCCCGTTGTTGACGTAAAGTTTGACAATGGCCACTTACCGGCAATTTATAATGCATTGACAGTTACGATCGAACGTCCAAACCAAGCACCAACTACGCTAACTCTTGAAGTTGCGTTACACCTTGGTGACGACTCTGTCCGTACCGTAGCTATGTCATCTACAGATGGCTTAAAGCGTGGTACGGAAGTTACAGATGCTGGTTCGGCAATTACCGTTCCAGTTGGTGACATCACTCTAGGTCGTGTATTTAACGTACTTGGTGAAGTAATTGACTTAGGCGAAGAAATTCCGGTTGAAAATCGCCGTGATCCAATTCATCGTCTAGCACCAACGTTTGATGAACTTTCAACTGAAGTTGAAATTCTTGAAACGGGTATCAAAGTAGTAGACTTATTAGCTCCTTACATTAAAGGTGGTAAAATCGGTTTATTCGGTGGTGCCGGTGTAGGTAAAACTGTTTTAATCCAAGAATTAATTAACAACATCGCACAAGAGCACGGCGGTATCTCAGTATTCGCAGGTGTTGGAGAGCGTACGCGTGAAGGAAACGACTTATACCACGAGATGAGCGATTCTGGCGTAATCAAGAAAACAGCATTAGTATTTGGACAAATGAACGAGCCGCCGGGTGCACGTATGCGTGTTGCTTTGACTGCTTTGACAATGGCTGAATATTTCCGTGATGACCAAGGTGCAGATGTACTATTGTTCATCGATAACATTTACCGTTACACTCAAGCAGGTTCTGAGGTTTCAGCCTTACTAGGTCGTATGCCATCAGCAGTTGGTTACCAACCAACACTTGCTACAGAAATGGGTCAATTACAAGAGCGTATCACGTCTACAAACCTAGGTTCAGTAACATCTATTCAAGCGATTTACGTACCTGCGGATGATTACACGGATCCAGCTCCTGCAACAACATTTGCTCACTTAGATGCAACAACAAACTTAGAACGTAAGCTATCTGAAATGGGTATTTACCCAGCAGTAGATCCTTTGGCTTCAACTTCACGTGCATTGTCACCTGAAATCGTTGGCGAAGAGCACTACTCAGTAGCTCGTCAAGTTCAATCAACTCTACAACGTTACAAAGCACTTCAAGATATCATCGCGATTCTTGGAATGGATGAGTTATCTGATGAAGACAAGCAAACGGTTAACCGAGCACGTCGTATTCAGTTCTACTTATCTCAAAACTTTAACGTAGCAGAGCAATTTACTGGTCAAAAAGGTTCATACGTTCCTGTAAAAGAAACGGTTCAAGGATTCAAACAAATTCTTGAAGGCAAATATGACCACTTACCTGAAGATGCTTTCCGTTTAGTTGGACGCATTGAAGAAGTTGTTGCTAAAGCTAAAAGTTTAGGCGTTGAAGTTTAATAACAGGGACCAGGAGGGGAAAAAATGAAGACCATAAAAGTCAATATTGTCACTCCCGACGGCCCAGTATACGATTCTGAAGTCAACATGATCATTGCCAACACAGTAACCGGTGAAATCGGTGTTTTACCTGGACACATACCAATGGTTGCTCCACTTGAAATGGGTGCCATTCGTTTGAAAAAAGACGGACAAACAGAAATCGTCGCAGTAAGCGGTGGTTTCCTCGAAATCCGACCAGACCAAGTATCGATCTTAGCTCAAGCAGCTGAAGTCTCACAAGACATCGACTTAATCCGAGCTAAAGAAGCAGTGAAACGTGCTGAAGAACGTCTGAATTTAACTAAAAAAGACGACGTCGATTTCAAACGTGCGGAACTTGCATTGAAACGCGCGATGAATCGTATCAACGTTTATGAGGGTAACATCTAAAAAAATAGGGCGAGTCGATGAGAGCAACTCTCTTCGACTCGCTTTTTTATTGAGCATCTAGTGTTAAATTTCTATAAACATGACAATCTACCTTCCAAAGATTGATTGCGTGTATCAACTTAACTTTGAAAGGAGTAAATCTATGTATAACCAAATAGGACAACAAGCACTTGTAGGAGTTTTTTCACACATATTCTTTATTGGCATTACTTTCTTTGCATTGCGTGCAGTCATGTTAGATAAAGTCGTGAAAAAAAACCATGTTTTTCAGGTGCAAGTTTTATATATTCTAGTAAGTATCGCAATTGGTGCATCAGTGTCTAACTTTTTCTTATCGATGTCCGGTTGGTCAAGACAATTGCCTTACATATTTTCGTGATTCGTTCTCTTTGTGCCCATAAAGATGAATGTTTCGTCGCTATGGCCATGGAGAGAATAAAATATTCCCCGGGAAATAAATTGTCGAAGTATGTTTTAAGTCTATTAAAATAGGGAAACGTAAATGTAGTCACATAAGGAATAAGAGTTTGAAAGAGTTTCATTTTTGACCCACACAAAGCACTCAGAATTAACGTATTATATAAGACCATTCTTTGTAATAAATCTTTTTTTAAATGAGTGTATCGTTACTTGTGTTATACACAAAATGACTGTAACATAAGTAATGTTTTATTCCTTATAAATGACATCATACGATATAATTCGACACACATAGAGTAAAACCATAAAAGAGAACATGGAGGGTCATGCTTTGGAAAAAATTGTTGTAAAAGGCGGACACAAGTTAATTGGTAAAGTACGAGTAGAGGGTGCGAAAAATGCGGTATTACCGGTTTTAGCAGGAGCTCTATTAGCAACGAAAGGCAAGAACATTATTCGTGATGTAGCAAACTTAGCGGATGTTTATACGATTAATGAGGTATTAAAAAGTCTGGGAGCTACAGTTGAATATTTCCCTGAAAAAAATGAAGTCGTCATTGATTCATCAGCAACTTTGTCAAGTGAAGCCGAATTTGAATATGTAAGTAAAATGCGTGCTTCTATATTAGTAATGGGACCAATTTTAGCGCGTAATGGCTTTGCTCGAGTTTCACTTCCAGGTGGCTGTGCCATTGGATCGCGTCCAATTGATCAGCATTTAAAAGGTTTTAAAGCGATGGGAGCGGAAATTTCGTTCGGTCACGGATATGTTGAAGCAAAAATTGATGGTCGTTTAAAAGGTGCAAAAATCTATTTAGACTTCCCTAGTGTTGGCGCTACAGAAAATATTATGTCTGCTGCAGCATTAGCAGAAGGTACGACATTCATTGAAAATGCAGCTAGAGAGCCAGAAATTGTCGACTTAGCAAACTTCATAAACGAAATGGGTGGCCGAGTTATCGGTGCAGGAACGGACACAATTCGTATTGAAGGTGTGTACGAACTTGAAGGTACGCTTCACCATATTATTCCGGATCGCATAGAAGCAGGTACATTTATGGTAGCGGCAGCTATCACAAAAGGTGATGTAACTATAGTGAACGCAATTCCTGAACATATGACAGCACTTATTGCTAAAATGAAGGAAATGGGCGTTCAAATTAATGAAGAAGAAGACGGACTTCGTATCCGTGCAGATAAAACATTGAAATCTGTTGATATTAAAACAATGCCTCACCCAGGTTTCCCTACTGATATGCAATCTCAAGTAATGGCATTGATGTTAACGGCATCAGGTAATGGTATGATAACTGAAACTGTCTTTGAAAACCGCTTTATGCATGTGGAAGAATTGCGTCGCATGAACGGTAACATCAAAATTGATGGCCGCTCAGTAATTATGCAAGGACCATCCAACCTACAAGGTGCAGAAGTGGCAGCAACTGATTTACGTGCAGCTGCAGCATTAATCCTAGCTGGTTTAGCTTCAGAAGGCGTTACACGTGTGACTGAGCTTTATCATTTAGATCGTGGTTATGTGAATTTCCACTTGAAATTAGCAGCACTTGGTGCAGATATTGAACGTGTTTCAACTGAATCATCTGATGAGGTAGTAATGCAAACAGTTTAATGTACTTATACTATCCTATTCCAAAACCCTTCATCTTATACCTAGATGAAGGGTTTTTTTGAATTAAAGCAAGTTTATTGTCGTTTGATAGCTCAGTTGTAATAATGAAGGATTACGGTATCCCCGCCCGCAGTAGTTGGCGGGTAGGAAAATGTACACTTTCTTGTCGAGC
>NZ_AMGD01000101.1:0-5658 GCF_000297555.1 Paenisporosarcina sp. TG-14 | reverse complement strand
GCGACGAGGAGGCTGAAGCCGTGCCCGCGGAAAGCGTCCATCTGGAACGGAAAGCAACGGGATACTTGAAAAACTACATAAAAAATCGTAAAAAAGCAGTTTTACTGACTTTCTGGACAGTCCGGCGACCTCCAAAAAACAGCTTCGGCTACTTTCCGTTATAATGGACATATAGAAGAGAGGGGCGGACAATTTGTCTAAATCAGTAGTACTTGCAGAAAAACCATCCGTAGCACGCGATATTGCTCGCGTCCTCGGTTGTCATAAAAAAGGAAACGGCTTTTTAGAAGGCACACAATATATTGTGACATGGGCACTCGGTCACTTAGTCACTCACGCTGATCCAGAACAATACGATAACAGCTTTAAAGAATGGAAACTTGAGGACTTGCCGATATTGCCACAACCATTCAAACTGGTGCCTATTAAACAAACCATGAAACAATTTAACGCGGTCAAAGCACAACTAAATAGAACGGATGTTAACGAAATTATTATTGCAACAGATGCAGGACGTGAGGGAGAACTTGTCGCTCGTTGGATTTTAGAAAAAGCGAAAAGTCGTAAACCCGTCAAGCGATTATGGATATCTTCAGTTACCGATCAAGCCATCTTAAAAGGATTCCGTGAACTAAAAGACGGTCGTGCGTATGAACATTTATATGAAGCGGCAGTTGCGAGAGCGGAAGCGGATTGGGTAGTCGGGATCAACGCAACTCGTGCATTGACCGTGAAATACAACGCGCAATTATCAACAGGACGTGTACAAACGCCTACACTTGCGATAATTGCAACGCGAGAAAAGCAAATTCGTGATTTTATATCCAAGCCATTTTACGGTTTACAAGCAATCACGCAAGAAGCAACCTATACTTGGTCATTTGGTTTAAACAACCAAACGAGTAATTTTAATAAGGAACAAGTAGATCAAGTACTTCAAAAATTAGACGCTAATAAAGTAGGTAAGATTTCGTCTATACAAACAACACCAAAAAAACAGCCAGCACCGCCATTATTTGATTTGACGGAACTTCAAAAAGAAGGGCATCGACTGTTTGGATGGTCAGCGAAAGAAACCTTATCTACCTTGCAAGGTCTATATGAACGTCATAAAATAGTGACCTATCCACGTACTGACTCAAAGCATTTAACAAGTGATATGAAGTCGACGTTAATAGATCGAGTTAAAGCTGTTGATTTACAACCATATCGAGCTGCGACAAACAGCATTTTACGCTCTAGCAATATCCAACCTCAAAAAGGGGTAATCGATGATGCGCGTGTCAGCGATCATCATGCAATTATTCCAACTGAACAATCTCCGAATATGCAGGATTTATCAGACAAGGAGCGAAAATTGTATGACATGATCGTCAAACGATTTTTAGCGGTATTTTTGCCACCTCATGCTTATGATCAAACCGTTATAACGCTAGAAGTGAGTGGAGAAAAATTCACAGCAAAAGGGAAAACGGTTCGCGATCAAGGATGGAAGACCGTCTATCAAGATAAAGATAGCGACTCAGAAAGTACATTGCCACCAGTAGAAAAAGGGCAAACCATTGATATACGCGCCATCACCATGACGCAAGGGGAAACAAAACCGCCTGCACGTTTCAATGAAGGTACTTTACTGGCTGCGATGGAAAATCCTTCAGCATTTATGGCGGGAGAATCAAAAGACATTATTAAAACAGCCGTGGAAACGGGTGGACTTGGAACTGTCGCAACACGTGCAGATGTTATTGAAAAGTTATTTAATAGCTTTGTGATGGAAAAGAAAGGAAAAGATATTTATACAACGTCAAAAGGAAGACAGCTTTTAGAATTGGTCCCAGAAGATTTGAAATCTCCATCCTTAACAGGGGAGTGGGAACAACGATTAACGAAAATTGCCAAAGGTACGATGAAAAAAGATCAATTTATGAAAGACATGGTCATGTTTTCGAAAAAAGTCGTCACTCAAATTAAACAAAGTGATCAAAAGTATAAACATGACAACATCACAGGGAAAGCATGTCCAACTTGCGGAAAAGGTTTGCTCGAAGTCAACGGCAAACGTGGAAAAATGCTTGTGTGCCAAGACCGTGAATGTGGCTATAAAAAATCAGTGTCCATGCAAACCAATGCACGTTGTCCAGTGTGTCACAAAAAACTGGAAATGCGTGGTGAAGGGGATGGCAAAATTTTTGTTTGCTCATGTGGGCATCGTGAAAAACTGTCAGCATTTGAAAAACGCCGAGAAACTTCGGGTGGCGGTAAAGTAAACAAAAAAGATGTACAGAAATTCTTGAAACAGCAAGATGAACCACAAAATACAGCCATGGCCGAAGCGTTGAAGAAGCTAATGAATAAAGAGTAAGGAGAAGAGATTTTTTTGAAACGAGGAATTGTCTATGGCAAAGTCTAATAAACCAGCAAAAACCAATGCAGTTCGCTTGCTCGATCAACAAAAAGTTTATTATGAGTTGTTTGAGTATGTTGTGAATGATGGACAAATTGATGGGATTTCGGTTGCACTAAAAATAGGGCAACCAGTCGAAAAAGTCTTTAAAACACTTGTTGCCACTGCAGGTCCAGGAAAAATATTCGTATTCTTAGTTCCGGTTGCACAAGAACTAAATTTGAAAGCTGCAGCAAAAGCAGTTGGTGAAAAGAAAGTGGAGATGGTTGCTGTAAAAGATATACTGGGATTAACAGGGTATATTCGTGGTGGATGCTCACCACTCGGCATGAAAAAAGTATTTCCAACATTCATTGATGAGACGGCGAAAGAACTTGAAATGATGATTGTGAGTGCTGGGAAAATCGGCATGCAAATTCATCTGAAACCAACTGATTTATTGACCTGCACAAATGGAGTTTATACTTCTCTAACATAACAAGATTAAATTTCGGTATACGAAAAATAGTTGACTGTTATACTATAGGTAATAGAATTCAAATCCATTCATGCTCTGCATGAGTGGATTTTTTATAGAGAGAAGGATTTTTGACATGGTAAAGGCTTTTTACATACGATGGAGTTTTTTTATGGTTGGAATGATGTTTTTAGCATTAGGAATTGCATTAACAATTAGAGGGAATATACTCGGCATAGCGCCATGGGATGTATTCCATGTAGGATTATTTATGAATTTTGGCTTATCCATTGGTATGTGGTCAATTTTAAGTGGCTTATTACTAGTGTTGGGAACGTCACTCTATTCGAAACGCTGGCCACTTATTGGCACATGGTTAAATATGATTTTAGTTGGTTTATTTACTGATGTATTCCTTTGGATACTACCAGCTGTATCACATCCGACAGTGCAAATAGTATTGTTCATTAGTGGCGTAGGTGTGATGGGGCTTGGGGTTGGCATGTACATCGCTTCAAATGTTGGAGCAGGCCCACGTGATTCACTCATGCTCATCCTCATGGAGAAGACAGGATGGACTGTTAAACGAGTAAGAACGTTACTTGAAGTAGTTGTAGCAATCTTTGGATGGCTACTCGGAGGACCGGTTGGTGTGGGTACTGTCATTATTGCATTAACTCTTGGTTATATTGTTCATTACACCCTTATACTTTCGCAGAATTTGATTTTAAAATTAACTGAACTACCTAAATAGTAAACAACTTCTTATTCATATATTCACTTATTCTTTCATATAGTAGATTCGAAGCTACACAATGAAAGGGATGATTATATGAACGGAACTATAACGCATCAATTTGGACGAGCTTTTACAGGTCAAGGAGTAAAAAATATTTATTCGGATTTAATTAGCGAAGCACGAAAAGTGTATTTTATTAAATCTCCACCTACATTTAAATTGTCCGATTTATTTAAACAAGTTGGCTATCATTATGTAAAACGAGGATACGATATTGAGTGGTTTTACGATCCATTGCACGCCGATACAATAGAAGCCACTTTTGTAAAAGGAAGTCGTATTTTATTTATTCAAGCTTCCCACCCAATATCATTTGAACCGAAATTTTATGGAACTACCCATCATGTCGTATCATTTTATGAGGCTTATGATGAAAATAAGCTGCGCGAACATGGTGAATTTTTACGAGAAAAAACATTGCATAGCGAACAATGGCTTGATAAAGCATTACAGACCATGACAAACGCAAAAAATCTTCATGATGAATGGGAAGTTCCATACATCAGTGGGATGGATTGGAGCGGGTTTGATGCTCAAGCAGAAGCACTATTGAATGAAACATTTACCACTCTAAAATTTAATAAAACACCTCAACGTACACATAGATTAATGGGAACATTAACTCCTGAAGGTGCAAAAGATTATTTTGATTCACTGACAAAAGGTGTTAAAAGACGCATATTTATTAAAGGCTATCCAGGCAGTGGGAAGTCCACATTGATGAAACGCTTTGCAGAAAAAGCAGAGAGTTTGGGTCTTGATACACAATGGGGTTGGTGTGGTCTTGACTGCAATAGCATTGACTATGTATGGTTGCCAGAACTTCAAACGATTCTTTTTGATAGCACAAGCCCGCATGAATACGAACCTGAACATGCGGGAGATGAAATTTATGATGTGAAAAAATTCCGAGATTCAAATGAAGCAAACCATATCTCTGTAGATGGAATAGTAGCTCGCTATAAGGAAGAAATCTCCCACGCAACCGAGTATTTGCAAGTATATTCGACGGATGATGAGACAATTAGAGAGACTTTGGATACATGTGTTAATAACTTTAAATGGAAAGAAATTGAAGATCAGCTGTTGCGAAAGATAGACAATTCATCAGTTATTAAATAATGTAAAATAAATAATGATTTACTCTGGAGTGAACTCAAAAAAGAGTTCACTCCTTTTTGGAAGCTACTGAAAAAAGGTTGTTCAATATATGACGTTGGTGAAATAAAATCCCCTTCTCGATAAATAGGAGAAAGGGATGGAATTTCACTAATGTCATTTTTTTATTAATATCTATGAAATTAAAAAAAGCCTGATACACGCTGATTTCCGTTCCGAGCGGACGCTTTCCGTGGGGCGTGCGGTGAGTCTCCTCGTCGCGAAAACAATCAATGCTCCTGCGGTTACTCGTCGCAAACGAATTGTTCACAATTCGTTTCCTGTGGGGTCTCACCTGTCACGCTAATCCCACCGGAGTCGCCGCTCTGCACTCCAATCAGCTAAGAAAATATAGGAAACATAAGTTCAGATAGATGAGATTCCTTGTAGAATAAAAGTCGACCAAAACCATCATCCATAGGCTCTATCAAGAACTTCTAAAATCTATGTCTGATAAGGATTTCAAGGCATAGAGACTGGTTTAACTAGACCTGTTTCACCTTTAATTTCAAGTTATATGAGAACAAGCTTAAAAACGTTAAGAAAACATCTTCCGATCATAGAAAACAGCTTTATTTACCCTTACAATAACGGAAGAATTGAAGGGACTAAAAATAAAATCAAAGTATTAAATCATGTCAATTATGGATATAGAAATTTCCAGAATTACAAAAACCGATTTATTTTACCCTTTAAATTAAAACCAGCTGATAAACAAAGCGAACAAAAACAATTACGCTCAAAAGCAGCATAATCCCACTTTTAAGCATTTCACTGGATCAGGCAATTTATATATTCTTATCCAATTTTAAACGTACAATTTTAGTTGCTTGGAGTGCA
>NZ_AMGD01000100.1:0-13442 GCF_000297555.1 Paenisporosarcina sp. TG-14 | reverse complement strand
GCGACGAGGAGGCTCACCGCACGCCCCACGGAACGCGTCCGCTCGGAACGGAAATCAGCGTGTATCAGGCTTCTTATTCTTCAAGTTATAGTGTAGTAGGTTTGGCTAAATACGCAACTTCGTGTTGCTTCTGCGATTACTCGTCGCAAAATACAGAGTCAAGAGCTTTTGCAACGTCCTGTGGGCCCAAGCTTAGGTGATTTAGTAATAAGGCATGAATCTGCTCCCTTACTTAACAACATCGTTGAACAGAGCCATTTAAAAAGACAAAGAGTAGCAATGGCTACTCTTTGTCGTACACTAATGAAGTTTGATGTGTAACACCCGCCGGTACTTCGTGGTGGTGACGACAACGCGGTTCGTAAGCTTCAGTTGCACCAATTAAAATAATTGGATCTTCGTAGCCTGCTGGTTGTCCGTTGATAAGACGTTGCGTACGACTTGCTGGCGACCCACACACTTGGCATACGGCCTGTAATTTCATGACTTGTTCAGCAATAGTCATTAATGTCGGCATGGGTCCAAATGGTTCGCCTCGGAAATCTTGATCAAGCCCTGCAACAATTACGCGGAATCCATGATCTGCAAGACGTTGAACAACATCAACAATGCCTTCATCAAAAAATTGTGCTTCGTCAATTGCAATAACATCATATTCATCCGAAATATAGGCCCAAATATCTTTTGAGCTCTCGACTGGTCTCGCAATCACTTTTGCACCATTGTGACTTACTACTTCTTCTTCACTATATCGATTATCTATTTGTGGTTTGAACACGGCAATTTTTTGTTTCGCAAATTGTGCGCGTCGCACTCGACGAATTAATTCTTCTGATTTTCCGGAAAACATGCTTCCGCAAATGACTTCAACCCAGCCAGATTGTGACATCACATACATGGAAGTCACTCCTTTCAAAACTCTCTATGCACTATCATACCCAAAATAGAGATTGATTTCCCGTCTTTTTTTTTGTTAGAACATGTGCTATGGCGGATTTGTGAAACTAAATATTCACTTGTTAGATTGATGGAGTCGGCAAGTCACGTCTTAAAGAGTTGACTGAGGTAGTGAACAGATGCATCGAATATGGTTTTCTGGTCACTTTGGATGGCAAACTAGTTAGCATCATAGCCTAAACAAAAAGCTATTTGCAAAGATTGTGTTAGGTGGTTGGTTTATTCGGCTAGAGAGTGGTTTTATTCCGCTTCGCAGTCATTTTAATCGGCTTCGCGGACCATTTATTCGGCTTCACATTAGGTTTAATCGGCTTCACCCATTAAAAGGGATTATTTGTTCCTTTTTTCGCTGCGCTCCTGTTAAAGTTGTTCACTTCCTATATAATTTGTTTGAATCGCCCAACTCTCGCGGAATTCCCAAAATGAATAGTAGACAGCTAGACACACTCACAACAAAAAAATAGTCGCTTAGAGCCGGAGCTCTAAGCGACTATTTGATCATTACTCTTGAATATCTTCTTTAAGACCATATTTTTTGTTGAAACGGTCAACACGTCCATCCGCTTGCGCGAATTTCTGTTTGCCAGTATAGAATGGATGACATTCTGAGCAAAACTCAACTTTAATGTCTTCTTTTACTGAACCTGTTACAAATGAGTTACCACATGAACATGATACTGTAGCTACTTTGTGTTGGGGATGAATTCCTGTTTTCATCTTAAATCTCCTCTCGCCCTGAACCATCTGGAACAGAGTTGTTTATTTGACTGTTACCTTACACGACCCGTTTATTTCAGTCGTATATGTTACAGAGTATGATAATTCTACCGATTTAAATTATAGCAAATATACTTAAAGAAATCAAGTACTCCGTTCAAAACTACTGAATGAACTACACTTTTTTACAGTAAGCCTTTACCGCCTCTTTTTTCTTTCATTTCCGTATTTAATTGTTCAAAAAATTCTTCATTCGTTTTAGATTGACTTAGTTTCTTCAAGAAACGCTCACCGAAATCGTTTGAATCTGAGAACGTTTTACGGATTGCCCAAAGTTTTTCAAGTTGGTCAGCAGGAATTAGTAATTCTTCTTTTCGTGTTCCTGAGCGACGAATGTCTAGTGCTGGGAAAATTCGGCGTTCTGCTAAATTGCGGTCAAGGTGAAGTTCTAAGTTACCTGTTCCTTTGAACTCTTCGTAAATAACTTCATCCATACGTGATCCCGTTTCTACTAAAGCAGTTGCTAAAATCGTTAAACTTCCGCCTTCTTCAATATTACGAGCTGCACCGAAGAAGCGTTTAGGACGATGGAATGCTGCTGGGTCAATACCACCTGATAATGTACGGCCACTTGGTGGTATTACTAAGTTATAAGCACGAGCAAGACGTGTAATTGAGTCCATTAATATAATAACATCACGTTTATGTTCTACTAAACGCATCGCACGATCAAGAACTAATTCAGCTACTTTGACATGATTTTCAGGCACTTCATCAAATGTAGAGCTCACAACGTCTGCCTTAACTGAACGCTCGATATCTGTTACTTCTTCTGGTCTTTCATCAATCAGTAACACAATCAGTTCAGCATCAGGATAATTTGTGGAAATCGAATTTGCAATTTCTTTAAGAATCATCGTTTTCCCCGCTTTTGGCGGTGCTACTATTAATCCACGTTGACCAAAACCTACGGGCGCAACTAGATCCATGATACGTGTCGAAAGTTTACTTGAATCAGTTTCTAGTTTAATATGACGGTCTGGATATAGCGGAGTTAACGCTGGGAAATGAACTCGATCTTTCGCTGAATCCGGATCCTCCCCGTTCACTAATTCCACCTGTAATAAACCGTAATAGCGCTCATTTTCTTTGGGCGGACGGACTTTTCCTGTTACTTTATCTCCGTTGCGTAAGTCAAAACGTCGAATTTGGGATGCAGAAATATAGATATCTTCTGAACTTGGAGAATAGTTGATGGGGCGCAAGAAACCAAAGCCTTCAGACTGAATGATCTCTAAGACACCTTCCATGAAGAAAAAGCCTTCTTGTTCGGCTCGTGTTTTTAAAATCGAAAAAATTAGTTCTTTTTTCGTAAGTTTACTGTAGTAAGAGATTTTCAACTCCCGCGCAAGCGCATACAGTTCTTTTAACGTCATACTTTCTAGGTCAGCAATCTTTAAAATTGACATGAAATGGCACCACTCTTTTACATATTTTGTTGTGTCTACTCAGGTTGGATGGTTTTGCAAGAATTGGTTTTAGTAGAAGATGCCTGACCAAGATGTGGTCAGGCACAAATTATTGAAGTTAGACTTCCATCATATGATGAGGTTTTTTCTTCAAGCTGTGTCGTCCCTCTATGAAACGGACTGTACCTGATTTAGCACGCATGACTAATGAATGAGATTCTGCATAGGCTCCCTTAAACTGAACACCACGCATTAGCTCACCATCTGTTACACCAGTTGCTGCAAAGATTGCGTCATCACCTTTTACAAGGTCTTCCATTCGAAGTACACGATTTACGTCAAGTCCCATACGAATACAACGTTGTAATTCTTGTTCGTTTTGAGGAACTAGTCTACCTTGAATTTCGCCACCTAAACATTTTAATCCTACTGCAGCTATAACGCCTTCAGGAGCGCCGCCAAGTCCGAATAAAATATCTACGCCTGTTTCATCAAATGCTGTGTTGATTGCTCCTGCTACGTCGCCGTCATCAATCAATTTAATACGAGCACCTGATTTGCGAATTTCATCAATAAGTTTTTGATGACGTGGACGGTTTATTAGAGTTGCCACAACGTCTTCGATGTCTTTATTTTTTGCACGAGCAACCGCTAATAAGTTATCCGTTACAGAAGCGTTAATATCGACTTTACCTCTTGATTCAGGACCTACTGCCAATTTTTCCATGTACATATCTGGCGCATGAAGTAAGTTGCCTCGGTCTGCAATTGCAAGAACTGCTAATGCATTCCAGCCACCTGATGCGACGATATTTGTTCCTTCTAATGGATCTACTGCTATATCAACAGCTGGACCACCCAAGCCAAGTCCTAGTTCTTCGCCAATATATAGCATTGGTGCTTCGTCCATTTCGCCTTCGCCAATTACGACGACGCCTTGCATAGGGATTGAATTAAAAACGTCACGCATAGCTGTAGTTGCTGCATCATCCGCTTCAATTTTCAAGCCACGGCCCATCCAACGTGCCGAAGCGATTGCTGCGGCCTCCGTAACACGTACTAACTCCATTGATAAACTGCGTTCCATTTAAAGTGTGCCTCCCGTTATACGGTCAATTATTTATGTAATTCTTCCACCTGTCATTATATCATAGGAGACAAGTGGAAGAATTTTTAATTTAGATTTTTTCTTTAAATACAGGTTTTGCGTCTTCTAATGTTTCACGACGAATATCTGCACCTAGCCCACGTAATTTATCAATTATTGAGCTGTAGCCACGTTCGATATGGTAAATGTCGCGAATTTCCGTCTCGCCTTCAGCAATTAGGCCAGCTAAAACAAGAGCTGCCCCTGCTCGTAAATCAGATGCATAAACTGAAGCAGATTCTAATTTTGTTGGACCTGAAATAATGGCAGTACGTCCCTCGACACGAGCACTTGCATTCATACGTTTCAACTCATCAATATGTTTGAAGCGTGCTGAATAAATCGTGTCAGTTATAACAGAGGAGCCCGTTGCCTGTGACATCAGAACTGAGAAGGGTTGTTGTAAATCCGTTGGAAAACCAGGATACACGAGTGTTTTAACATCCACTGCCTGCAAGTTCTCTGATTTCGGGATAAAAATACTTTCTTCGCCTTCTTCAACTTTGACGCCCATTTCTCTAAGTTTCGCAGTTAATGCTTCGACATGGAATGGGATGACATTATCAATCGTAATACCGTCACCAGCTACCGCTGCCATAATCATAAATGTACCTGCTTCAATTCGATCGGGGATAATGGTATGGTTCGTCCCGTGTAATTCCTCAACGCCATCTATACGAATAACGTTCGTTCCGGCACCTTTAATTCTTGCACCCATGTTGTTTAATAACGTTGCAACGTCAATGATTTCTGGTTCTTTTGCTGCATTCTCAATCGTCGTTTGACCCTTTGCCTTTACAGCTGCAAGCATAATGTTAATTGTTGCGCCAACACTTACTACATCTAAATAAATTTTCGCTCCACGTAATTCATCCGCACGCAAATAAATGGCACCATGTTCGTTGGTTACTTTTGCGCCAAGAGCTTCAAAGCCTTTGATATGCTGATCAATTGGGCGTGGTCCTAAGAAACAGCCGCCTGGCAAGCCTATTACCGCTTTGTTGAAACGGCCAAGCATTGCACCCATTAAATAATATGAGGCACGTAATTTTTTTACGTTGCCATTTGGTAATGGCATGTCTTGCATATTAGTTGGGTCGATATACATGGTCCCAGCATCAAACCTTGCTTCCCCACCAAGTTCTTCAAGCAATTCTTTAAGAGTTCCAACATCCGATATTTCCGGTAAACCTTCAATCGTGACAGGAGAGTTTGCTAAAATAGATGCTGGAATTAATGCTACCGCACTGTTTTTTGCACCACTTACTTTAATTGTTCCTTGTAATCTTTGTTGACCATTAATTTTAAAAACGTCCATTTTTACACCTTCATTCATTTCAAGAGTTAGCTTATTCTGCACTTTTTCGGCTATTCCAATCCGCCAAAAATGCATCAATTCCTTTATCCGTTAAAGGATGTTTAAACATTTGTTTCATTACGTTAATTGGCATAGTGCCAATATGTGCACCTTGAAGCGCTGCGTCAGTCACATGTTGTGGGTGACGAATTGATGCGGCAATTATTTCTGTATCAATATTGTGTATTTCAAAAATTTCAGCGATTGTACTAACTAAATCCATTCCGTTATGACCAATGTCATCTAAACGACCAACGAATGGTGAAACATATGTTGCACCAGCACGTGCTGCTAAGAGTGCTTGATTTGCACTGAAAATTAATGTGATATTTGTTTTAATGCCTTCTTTTGAAAATACAGAACATGCTGCTAAACCATCTGGTGTCATCGGTAATTTCACTGTGATATTTGGCGCAATCTCAGCTAGTTCACGACCTTCTTTAATCATTCCATCTACGTCTAATGCAATAACTTCTGCACTTACTGAACCTTCAACAAGAGCAGTGATTTCACGTAAGCGATCATGGAAAGAAATATTTTCTTTTGCCACAAGCGATGGATTAGTGGTTACACCAGATACAATGCCCCATGCATGTGCTTCTTTTATTTCTTCAAAGTTTGCTGTATCGATAAAAAATTTCATTATTACTTTCCTCCATATGGAAAAAGAGGAGAAGGGCGCATTATTCTAAAATGGACTCTTCTCCAAACATTTTCGTGTATTATTTTGAAATTACGCTTTTCCAGAACTTCCGAAATCACGCATTTTCCCTTGTACAGTATTTTTAATTGCATTACGAGCAGGAATTAAGTATTTACGTGGATCATAGACATCCGGATCACTATTTAGTAAATCACGAATCGCTTTTGTCGCCACAATTTGATTTTCTGTATTCACATTAATTTTCGATGTTCCTAAAGAAATTGAACGTTGAATATCATTTACTGGAATTCCAGTTCCACCATGCAATACAAGTGGCAAATCGGATAATTTCGAGATTTCTTCCATTTCAGCAAAGCCTATATTTGGTTCACCTTTGTAAGGACCATGAACCGATCCTAATGCTGGTGCTAAACAGTCAATATCTGTGCGAGAAACTAGTTCAGCACAATCTTGTGGATTTGCATAAATAACGCCATCTGCAATAATGTCATCTTCTTGACCACCAACTGTTCCAAGTTCCGCTTCAACAGAGACACCATGTGAATGTGCATATTCAACAACTTGAGAAGTGATTTCAATATTTTCTTCTAATGGATGATGTGAAGCATCAATCATCACGGATGTGAAGCCAGCATCAATTGCTTCTTTACATTTGTCGAAACTTGAACCATGATCTAAGTGAATAGCCACTGGTACAGTTATTTTGTAGTCGATCATTAAACCTTTTACCATATGAACAACGGTAATGAAACCGCCCATATATCTTGCTGCTCCTTCAGAAACTCCTAATATTACTGGAGACTTTTCTTCTTCAGCTGCTTGTAAAATAGCTTGTGTGAACTCTAAGTTATTTATGTTAAATTGTCCGATTGCATAGCCTTCTTTTTTTCCTTTAATCATCATTTCTTTCATTGATACTAAGCCCATTAAGAAGCCCTCCAATTTATCGTCTACTAGTTTGTTTTAAATGTCACGCGTACTTTCTTTTTTAATTGCTTTAGTCGTCGAGCTTGAAAGGCGCTTTGCGCATTTCTCTTAAATCATACCAAAAACAGGCAGCGTTTGCCACTGCCTGCGTTTTTCAATCTCTTAACATTTCATTTACAGCATCACGTAATTCATAAATGTCAAATGGCTTTGTGAAATAGTGAGAAGCACCCAAATCCATTGCCTCTTTTATTAAATCCAGTTCTCCGTATGCTGTCATCATTAATACTGGCACGTCTGGAGTGCGCGTTTTTATTCTTTTTAAAATTTCTATTCCATCCATCCCAGGAATCTTCATATCTAAGAGAACACCATCCGGCTTAACTCTCTCAGCAATATCTAATGCTTCAATTCCATTTGCAGCAAGAAATGTAGTGTATCCTTCTCGTTTAAAGACTTCGTTTAAAAGCAATCGAATTCCTTGTTGATCATCCACAATCAGTAACTGTTTCATGAAAACTTACCCCTTTTTTACTAATAGTATTACTGTACTCATTCTACAATGTTTTCCATATTCCTGCATAAAATAATTATTTTTAATACTTCTTTTAATTTTTAATGAGATTAGAACATACATTCTACAATAAAGTCTATATTTCTTGATTCTTTAACGTGAAACGATGCTTTCTTTTCTAATCGAAAACCTGAGAAGCACAAAAATCGGTTGTACAAAATATGACGTTGGTGAAATTTTTTTATTAATATCTATGAAACTAAAAAAGCCTGATACACGCTGATTTCCGTTCCGAGCGGACGCGTTCCGTGGGGCGTGCGGTGAGCCTCCTCGTCGCAAAAAGCGTGCTCCTTTGGGGTCTCACCTGTCACGCTAATCCCACCGGAGTCGCCGCTCTTCACTCCAATCAGCTAAGAGAATATAGGAAACATAAGTTCAGATAGATCCCTACCGTTACTTTTAAAGAAAACTTCATAAAAGAAGGGACTTTTAAAGGGAAAGTATGTACATATGTCCTTGGAAAATTGACAGACAACCCTACACATTGCGGAGGGTGCGGTGATACTACCCATGATTCGGCCAACGCTTAGCGACAAGTATTGAAGAAGAATCGTTAGCGTATGATCAAGTATTAAAAGCGAATTATAGGCTCTATCAAGAACTTATAAAAGCTATGTTTGGTACGGATTTTAAAGCATTAGAGACTGGTCTAACTAGATCTGTTTCACCTTTAATTTCAAGATATATGAGAACAAGCTTAAAGAAAACATCTTCCGTTCATAGAAAACAGCATAATTCTACTTTTAAGCCACTGGATCAGGCAATTACATTCTTATTTTAGTTGCTTGGAGTGCAAGATGGCGAGAAAACATGTGCTCCTGCGGTTACTCGTCGCAAAGATATTGGACGAATGACAGTTCGTCCAATATCTTTCCAGCGGGATAAGCGCGAGCTGAAGACACCACAGGAGCGTATTTTTCGCGACGAGAAGGCTGAAGCCGTGCCCACGGAAAGCGTCCATCTGTTTCTGTTTCTGTTTCTGCATCGCTTTGCTAGCTTCGAAACATGGTAGTGATTTGCATCGCTTTGCTAGCTTCGAAACATGAAAGTGCGCTGGAGCGGAAAGCAACGGGATACATTATAGCCGACTAAAATCTTCATCAACGTCATTTGACAAAGAACCGAAAAATCCCGCTCCTTTTCAAATTACGAAGGAGTGGGATTTTTTTATTTATTATTCCCCTATTGCCGCTTTTATGAATTGGCGGAATAGTGGGTGTGGACGTTGTGGACGAGATATGAATTCTGGGTGGAACTGAGATGCGACGAAGAATGGGTGATCTGGAATTTCGATTACTTCGATTAATCGGCCATCTGGACTTGTCCCAGAGAAAATAAAACCAGCTTCTTCAAATTGCTCACGGTATTCGTTATTAAATTCATAACGGTGACGGTGACGTTCGTAAACCAACTCTTGGCCATATGCTTCAAACGCTTTTGTACCATGCACTAATTTACATGGTTGAAGTCCTAAACGCAGTGTACCACCTAAGTCTTCTACGTCTTTTTGTTCAGGTAATAAGTCGATGATTGCATATGGTGTTTGTGGGTTTAATTCAGATGAATGTGCATCTTTTAATTGTAAAATATTACGTGCAAATTCAACCGTTGCAAGTTGCATCCCTAAACAAATGCCGAAGTATGGCAAGTTGTTCACACGGGCATAAGCAGTTGCTGCAATTTTACCTTCAACGCCGCGATCACCGAAGCCACCTGGAATGATAACGCCATCTACATCGCTTAACCATTCTGCTACATTGTCTTCATTGATGTGTTCAGCATTGATCCATTTCACTTCAACGTCTGTATCAAATGCAAACCCTGCATGTTTCATTGCTTCAACAACTGAAAGATACGCATCTTGTAATTCAACGTATTTTCCGACTAAGCCAATACGTACTTTTTTCGATAAGTTTTTCACACGGTCTACTAAAGCTGTCCACTCCGTCATGTCTGCTTGTGGGGCTTCAATGCCTAAGTGATCTAAGACGATTTGGTCCGTATTTTGCTCTAAAAGCATTAACGGTACTTCATATAATGATTCCGCGTCACGCGCTTCGATTACTTCGCTTGCTTTAATGTCACAGAACAAAGCAATCTTATCTTTCATATCTTGTGGCACTGGAAATTCAGTACGAACAACGATAATGTTTGGTTGAATTCCTAAACTACGTAGCTCTTTAACACTATGTTGAGTTGGTTTTGTTTTCATTTCTTTAGCCGCACGGAGATAAGGGATTAACGTACAGTGAATGTACATGACATTTTGTGCACCGAAGTCGCCTTTCATTTGGCGAATTGCTTCTAGGAATGGCAGGGACTCGATGTCACCAACTGTTCCCCCAATTTCAGTAATGACTACATCTGCATTTGTTTCTTTTGCAGACCGTACTAAACGTTCCTTAATCTCATTTGTAATATGTGGAATTACTTGAACTGTTCCACCAAGGTAGTCTCCACGACGTTCTTTTTTCAAAACAGCTGAGTAGACTTTACCTGTTGTTACATTGGAGAATTTGTTGACATTGATGTCAATAAAGCGCTCATAGTGACCAAGATCTAAGTCTGCCTCTGCACCGTCATCAGTTACGTATACTTCCCCATGTTGATATGGGCTCATCGTCCCTGGGTCTAAATTGATGTAAGGATCGAATTTTTGAATCGCTACGTTTAGACCACGATTTTTAAGCAAACGACCGAGTGATGCCGCTGTAATACCTTTACCTAGTGAAGAAACAACTCCACCGGTCACGAAAATATATTTTGTCAAAACTAACTCCTCCTAAAGATAAATTTGAAACTATGTGTTTTTATAGGGATTCTATTTCAAGCTAATATGCCCAGTTTCGGGCTTTTCAAATAAAAAAGCGCTCCTCCTGCAGTGTTTGCAGGGGAGCGCATTATATATGCGTTTAATCTCCCTTTTTAGGGAGCCCAAGTAAAAGAGTAATCGGAATGACTAAATAAGTCAAGACCTATTAATTTTCGTCCTCTTCGTCTTCTTCGTCATCCTCGTCTTCGTCTTCGATTTCAAAATCGGCGTCCGTATTGAGAATATCTTTTGCATCATCCACATCTTCATCATCTTCGTCGTCATCTAAATCAAAGTCTTCCTCTTCGCCATCTTCAACGAATTCATCGAAGTCTTCTTCAAACGCGATTTCATTATCATCTGAATCATCGAAATCATCGTCATCTTTAGATGCTTTTGTTTTCTTCTTGCGGACTTTAACAGTCGGTGCTGTTTCTTCTTCAATTTGTTCCACTGGGTACCACTCGCGTAAGCCCCAACGGTTTTCCGAAATTGCAAGGAAGCGCCCGTCAATGTTCATATCTGTATAATACTGTAGTTTACGCTCTTTCATTTTCACTTCAGTAAATTTGTTTAGTTTTTTAATTTCATCTAGCAATTCTTGTAATGTTAAAGACTCATGTTTTTCTTCTAATATTGCATGTCCTAAATCGATAAACGATTCTTCACATAGTTGTTCTTTTGTCATTTCACGAAATTTCAAATCGTGCACGTCCTTTCTACATACGTTGGCATAGTACCCATTATATACAAACCTCATTCAATTATGCTACCTTGATTTATTGTTTTTTCCTTCACTTAGCTTAAGAAGGGCAAAATAAAACAAGTAAATCGATAGTAATATTAATGGAATAGATCCCAATTGTTTATTATACAAGAAAAATGTTGCGATAAGGCATGTCAAAATCACGATAATATGTATAACATTTTTCATGCGTGACATCAGCCTCCCCATTTCTCTTGTTCTATTATACCTAAATATGCGAAGAAGGTCGTCAATATCAATCTTGATTCTGAATTTTTTTTACTTAGCATTTCTCTAATTGGTAATGTATGTAATAATTAAAGAAAATTCTCCCTATAGAAAAGGATAAAATTGATGACTAAAAAATTAAAACTATTTACACTTACGTTTTTTATTGTATTAATCGGTTTCCAATATTGGGTTACTCTCAATGAACAAAAAACACCACCTTCACCGGAGTGGAGTCGTTCCATTCAAACAGATGGACGTTTTGATGACTATGTAGATTTTCAAAGTTTACCTACTGAGAATGGTTATGCCATCAGTTTGAAAACGTTTGACCAACTGCATAATTTAGATTGCACGAAAACTTTTGAATGTGTACATATTTGGTCATTCGGAGATTTGAATACACGTAAATCAATTTGGAGTGACGGGGATACGACATATTTTATTGATGGAGACTCTCTCATTCGTTCGAGCACGTCCCCTTCGACCGGTAATAATGTGATCATTGCTAAAAATGTAGAAAATTTCGCAAAATCCGATGACACCTTAGTATATTGGCAAACCAATCAAAAACTAATAGTTGAGCAAGATGGTAAGGAAGCTGTCACCCTTAACGTTGAACAGCCTGTATATGCGACACATATTGTGAATGATCATATTTATGTAATTTCGTATGATGTGTCATCGTATCTATATACTGTGTACGAAGTAACAAATGATTTACAGCAACTGTTCCAATTTACTACTAATCCAAGTGAAATTATTCATTCATTTAATTTGGTTTCACTGCAAGATGAGCGAGTCGGTATGTTAATAGAGTCTGAAATCATTTCCGGGGGCAATCGTAAAAAATCAGTTCGTACTGGATTTTTTAACACGGTTTCTCCAGAATCTCCCTCCTTTTCCACTCTCGCTTTTATTGATAAGGAATCAGGAAGTGAGTTAAGTGATATTCGCTTTCCTAGTGTCTTTACTGGAATATCAGGAACATATATAACTTTTTCAGCATCGATGTTCGATTCAACAGGAACAAAAGTGAATCAAGTTTTCGTTGGAGACTATGATGACACGATGATAGAAGCTTCAGCTGTTACGAAAACAGGAAATTATTTCATACGTCCACATATGATTAATGATAATACAGTAGCTTACTTCAAAACAAATGGTAAGCAACAAGAGCTGATGTTTTCTTCTTCATCTAGAGAATACCGTGCGTTAAGTGCAAAAGGGCTAAATGGCGACACCAAAGATGCACTCTATACATTCATCACATTGTTATTTAATGGACTTTTGCTAGTCTTACTGTCGTTTACATGGATAATTCCAGCATTTTTCATTAGTTATGGTTCACTTGCATTAATGAGGAAATGGTATCAAAAAAATGTATTTATCAAAACCTATCTTATCCAGGTGGGCGCTTTATTACTTTTACAACTATGGTTATTTTCGAAGATTTTCAACTCGGAATCAATGGTCTCCAGAGCTCCTTATTTAACAGAAGTATGGCATGTTTGGGTGGTGGTATTTGTTTCAGCGATTGGATGTATCTTGCCAGTTGTTTTATCACGCACAAAGATTACTGAAGACAATAGCCATTTAATGATTTTATATGCAACGGCGATGAATTTAATGATTTTGTTCTTCTTACTCGGCCCGTATTTTATATAGTTATCAAGAATGGCCTTCCAGTTGAAAGTGATTCATTCACTGGACCACTTTATTATCAGGGTTTCAGTTCGTTTGGTGTGGCAAATCTGCTGCATCATAACCTAGGGAATAAATAGAAATGCGATGTGACGTTGTCACATCGCATTTCTTCTATCTTTATGGCAATCTTGCGGCGGG
>NZ_AMGD01000099.1:0-217 GCF_000297555.1 Paenisporosarcina sp. TG-14 | reverse complement strand
CAGCATAATCCTACTTTTAAGCATTTCACAGGATCAGGAATTTTAACGTGCAATTTTAGTTGCTTGGAGTGCAAGATGGCGACTCCGGCGGAAAAAGCGCGAGCTGAAGATCCCACAGGCGTAGATTGGAACTAAGGCTAAGAGCGCCACATCGTGTGGCAACGCCTTCGTGACCAACATCCTGTTGGCCCGAGGAGGCTGAAGCCGTGCCCGCGGA
>NZ_AMGD01000098.1:0-7360 GCF_000297555.1 Paenisporosarcina sp. TG-14 | reverse complement strand
CCTGTCCCGCTAATCCCGTAGGAAAGATATTGGACGAACTGTCATTCGTCCAATATCTTTGCGACGAGTAACCGCAGGAGCACATGCTTTTTCCGCCGCCTTCCGCTTCAATCAAGTAAATGTTTTCGAATTGATCATAAAAGAAAATACAACTTAAAAAGAAGGGATTGCAGAACAGTGGTTTGCATGATGAACACTGAAATTCTGGTATTTTGAGCAAATATTTCTCTTTTTAGAAATAGTGTAGAAGAAGTTTTCTGCTAGCTTTGTATCGCTCAAGATTTCAAAAAATTGTCACTATAATAGAATTCGTTGCAATGATGGATAAACTCACACTAGTTGATTGAAGCGCAGGTGGCGACTTCTGCGCGAAAAGCGTCCACCGTAGCGGAAATAAACGGGTTTCTATGGTTACCCTTCTTTAAGGACCGGGCGTACTTTGCCCGGTCTTTTTTACTAGTTGTTTGAGGAATATTCGTGTTTTATTAGAAAAAAAGCAGTCATCTCTACGAAGAGATGACTGCTTTTTTGATTTTATAATTCTCCTTCAAGTCTAACTGTTATTTCTTCGCCATGATAATTTTGGTGAGAGATAATGAGTGTATCCAAGTGCTCTAGTTGTTCTTCATAATCTAATACTGCTGACAGCAAGTGCAGTAAATGATAAGAGGAAAAGACTTCTTCTTCTTCTTTAGATAGTGCTATTTCTCTCGCAAAAATCTCCATTACTTCATGACGTTGAAGCATCTCTTCATTCCCCATCCAAATGGAATGTTCAGATTTTAACTTTCCTGTATATTTTAAATGAATTTGTTCGTGATAGGTTAATAAAAAGTCTAGACGTTCCTGTATCATCATGCGAAAATGCTCGGGAATATTGGCTAATTCATTTTCATGAATATGAAGACGCTTTAAGACTTCCCAGCCCTTATTTGCGACAGAAATCATTTGACGATACACTACAAGTTTACGGGCTTTTGAGTGTTTTTCATTACGAAAATAGCTACGTTCTTCTTTATAAAATAAATAAAACTGATCAACTTTTATTAATTGTTCTCGCAACTTGTCGAGAGATTGTTTCGTTGCGCTATGTTCAGAAGCTTGGCGCTTCGCTAAACGCGTCCATCGTATCAATTCATCAGTAGTCTTATGAATTGATTGAAATAACTTAGTCTCATATTTCGGCGGCATAAACACTAAGTTAACAACGAATGCAGCTAATACTCCTACTACAATAGTAACAACTCGAATAAGGGCGAATGTTAAAAAGTCATCATTTTGTACTTCCATAATTGCAATAATCGTTACGAGTGCAAGCGAAATTGATTTCTCTAACTTTAATTTCAACATAATGGCAATTGTAATAACAGCAGCTAAACCAACCGCTACATAGTGATGACCAAATATGAGAGCGAAAACAACAGCTACGCTTGCTCCGATTAAATTTGATTGAATTTGTTCAATAATAGATAAATAGGAGCGATAAATGGAAGGTTGAATGGCAAATATCGCTGCTATTCCTGCAAAGATGGGAGAAGGTAAATTTAGTAAATCAGCCATGAATAGCGCAAAACCGATTGCGACACCTGTTTTAACGATTCGTGCACCAAATTTCATATATGATGTATTTCCTTTCTCGTTTACAAGCTTTTGTTACTTTACAGCAGGACGGGCTTGTAGGTCAACCTGAACTTATGTAAGTTGTGAAAATGCTTGATTAACCGCAACGAGTGATTGCTTAACATCCTCTTCAGTGTGAGCGGTTGTCAAGAACCAAGCCTCATATTTAGATGGTGCTAGATTGATGCCTTGATTTAACATTAGTTTAAAGAATCGACCAAAAATCTCGCCATCCGTTGCTTCAGCTTGATCAAAATTTTCAACCTTCACATCTGTGAAGTAAATTGTTAAAGCTCCCTTTAAACGATTTATCGTAATTGTCACGTTATGCTTAGTAGCAGCTTTTAGAATACCTTCTTCTAAAAGGGCACCTAAACGATCTAGCTCTTCATAAACACCTGCTTGCTTTAGTATTTCTAAACAGGCAATTCCTGATAATATAGACGCAGGATTTCCAGCCATAGTTCCCGCTTGATAAGCAGGTCCTAGTGGTGCAACTTGTTCCATAATTTCTTTACGTCCTCCGTAAGCCCCAATTGGCAATCCTCCACCAATGATTTTACCTAATGCTGTTAAATCAGGCGTTAAACCAAGCAAATCTTGAGCGCCACCGTAATGAAAACGGAAGGCTGTAATTACTTCGTCGTACACAATGAGGGCACCTTTTTGTTTCGCTATTTCATGAACGAGTGGCAAGAAGCCTTTTTTGGGTTCAACAATTCCAAAATTCCCAACGATGGGTTCTACTAAAATACATGCAATTTCATCTCCCCATTTATCCATAGCTTCTTGATAAGCCTCTGGGTCGTTAAACGGAATGGTGATAACTTCTTTTGCGATTGATTTTGGGACACCTGCTGAGTCTGGAATACCAAGTGTTGCTGGACCTGATCCGGCAGCAACAAGTACTAAATCTGAATGACCATGGTAACATCCTGCGAACTTCATGATTTTCGTGCGTCCTGTGTATGCGCGTGATACTCGAATCACCGTCATAACAGCTTCAGTTCCAGAATTGACAAAACGAACCTTATCCATGCCTGGAATGGCTTCTTTCAGCATTTTGGCAAACTTAACTTCATGAGGGGTTGGGGTTCCATATAGTAAGCCATTTTCAGCAGCTTTTGTAATGGCTTTAGTAATGTGGGGATGTGCGTGACCTGTAATGATAGGACCATAGGCTGCGAGGTAGTCAATATATTTGTTGCCATCTACATCCCAAAAATATGCTCCTTGCGCTCTTTCCATAACTGTTGGAGAACCACCACCTACTGCTTTATATGATCGTGAAGGGCTGTTAACACCACCAACAATGTGTTTTAATGCTTCTTCATGAATCGCTTCAGAATTTGTTCTCTTCATATATATATCCTCCGTTCGTTTACTTCCATTCTTAATAATAGACAAAAATGAACTAGAACGCCAAGAAAATTGAAAGATTAGCCAATCTTCTGTACGATTAAACAAATAGTTTATGTGGAGGGATTGTTCATGACAACACTTGAAGGTTTACAAGCACCTGGTTTCATATTGGAAAATGAAAAAGGTGAAAAGGTTTCACTACACGATTACACTGGAAAAGAATATGTCCTTCTTTATTTTTACCCGAAAGATGCAACGCCAGGTTGTACGAATGAAGCGTGTGATTTTAGAGATGCATATGAATCTTTTCATGATTTAAATGCGGTCATTTTAGGCGTAAGTCCAGATGGAGAAAAAGCCCACACTAAGTTTATTGAAAAACATGGTCTGCCTTTTTCATTACTAATTGACGAAGATCATGCAGTTTCTGAAGCTTATGGTGTATGGAAGCTTAAAAAAATGTATGGTAAAGAATATATGGGAATTGAGCGCTCAACATTTTTAATTGACCCATCAGGAACTGTTGTGAAAGAGTGGAGAAAAGTCAAAGTAAAGGGACATGTAGAAGATGCACTCGTATCTTTGCGCAAATTAGTAACTTCAAATGACTAATGTATTATTTACTTTCACTGTTAAAGACCATTTAATAAAACAATTACAAAACGAATTTCCTGATGTTGAATTTACTTTTTCTTCAATTAAAGATATTGATGCACTAGAGCAAGCTGAAATCATCATGACGTATGGTGAAGACATCTCAATAGAAACATTGAAACAAGCCTCAGCTTTGAAATGGCTCATGGTTGCTTCAGCGGGATTAGAAAAATTGCCATTGCGTGAAATAGCGGAGCGTGACATTTTAATTACAAATGTCAAAGGAATACACAAAACTCCTATGGCAGAATCAGTCATGGCGCATTTATTATCGATTAAACGCGCGTTACCATGGATGTATCTACAACAAGAAAAGAGTGAATGGAGAAAGCGCTCTGGATCAAGTGAACTCTATGGGAGTAAAGCCCTAGTGATTGGGCCAGGTGCAATAGGTAGTGAAATTGGACGTTTATTGCAAGCCTTCAAGGTAACTACAATTGGTTGTAATCGCTCTGGCAACCACGCATTACATATGGATCAAATGATTTCATTCGACCAATTAAATGACATACTATCAACAGTTGATATTGTCATTTCAGTATTGCCAAGTACGCCAGAAACACGCGGACTGTTTACATATAAACATTTCGTTTTGATGAAAAAGGATGCCATCTTCATGAATTTTGGTCGTGGGGATTTAGTAAAAGAAGAACAACTAGTTAAGGCGATGAAAGAACGTCAAATTGCGTTCGCGGTATTAGATGTTTTTGAAGAAGAACCGCTCGGTGAAAATCATCCTCTATGGACACTTGATGGGGTTATTGTTTCACCTCATGTTTCAAGTCATTCTTCTGAGTATGTTTCACGAGCATTAAAAATTTTCATAGAAAACCTACATCAATGGAATAAAGAAGGATCAGATTATAAAAATATTATAGATTCAGAAAAGGGGTATTAATATGAAAATTTATACAAAAACGGGCGACAAAGGTACGACTTCACTTATCTATGGAACACGAGTTGCAAAAAATGATGCACTTGTCGAAGCGTATGGTACATGTGACGAAGCAAACTCTATGATCGGACTTGCAATGAGTTATATCCAACACGAATTTTTTGAAGAACAAGAAGATGTACAACAAGCTTTTCATCAAATACAAACCACACTCTTTCATGTAGGAGCTGAACTAGCAACACCAAAAGGTAAAGAGGTGAAATGGAAGTTAGAAGAAAGTGAAATAATGAAGTTAGAAGCGTTGATTGACGAATGGGACGCAAACTTACCGGCATTGACAAACTTTATCTTACCAAGCGGTCATCCTGCAGGAGCAGTTCTTCATGTCGCACGTACAATAGTTCGTCGTGCAGAGCGTGGGGCTGTAAGTATTGGTAAGGATGTATCTCCACTCGTTTTAGCCTATTTAAATCGATTATCAGATTTCTTGTTTGTCGCAGCTCGCTTCATTAATCTACGTCTTGGGCAAAGAGAAAAGGGTTTGCATGCTGAGTAATCCCTTGATATAAAGGGGTTATGGTTGACTTTCACCTCACTTTTTCCTTATACTAATTGTAACGATTATAAAATAAGAATATTTATGAAGTGAGGTGCATGGCGATGACTGAAGTGCATTTACGTGACGCATTGGATACTTTGAAATCTACAGGAGTTCGAATCACACCACAGCGTCATGCAATTTTAGAATTTCTCATCCAATCCATGATTCATCCAACAGCAGATGAAATATATAGAGCACTTGAAGATAAGTTTCCAAATATGAGCGTCGCTACTGTCTATAACAATCTCCGTGTATTTAGAGAATCGGGATTAGTTAAAGAATTAACTTTTGGCGATTCATCGAGTCGGTTCGATTTCGTGACAATTGAACATTACCATATTATATGTGATTCATGCGGTAAAATTGTAGATTTCCATTACCCTGGTTTAGATGAAGTTGAACAATTAGCTTCTCACTTAACTGGATTCCAAGTGAATTCACATCGCTTGGAAATTTATGGTTCATGTCCAACTTGTATATCACAAGCTACAAAAATGCAATAATTTGAAAAGAGCATACGTGCTCTTTTTATTTTGCGCAAAAAAAGCTAACATTCTTATATTAGAATGTTAGCTCAATCTACTATGATTTTTTACGATTTAGCGCTTGATCAAATTCTTGTCCCTCTAAAGTAGGGTCTAGTGTAAGAGGTTCTCGGCAATACATACACATATCAACACGACCTAATACTTTCGTATGCTTTCCGCAGTTTGGACAAACGACTTGAGCTGCTTTAGTAGATAGCATACCAATCCATGCGTAAACGCCTGTACTACCTAAAATAGCAATGAGTCCTAAAAACATAAATATGGTCATGACTATTTGATTTTCTCGGAAGAAGATTCCGATGTACATAATGACAAATCCGATGAATATTAATGATAATGCAAACGAACGAATCCGATTTATTTTGTTTTTATAAGGTTTCATATTGTGTTCCTCCTTAACCATGATTACTATACCATAATTGGCATTGTAAATCGCTTGAAGGAATTTTACAATCTTTGTCGAAAAAAGTACATATAACATTTCTTATTAATTTATAGGGGGGACTACCGTTGGAACAAATTTTACGTCCTATTTATCAGGAAAGAGCGAGTCATCCAAATACGCTCGGCGTCATTTTAATTGAGAAGAGAGAGAAAGTTAGTCAAGTAACAGATACATTTGATACCATACTACTAATTTTAACAAAAGACTCCAATCAAGCTGTTTTCACTAAACACTATACATTTAATGATAAAAAAGCTGCAATGCACATTGTTTCGGAAAAGCAATTACGTAAATGGTTACTACTCGGTACAAATCGAAAAATCGTGGATTGGATTTTTTATGGACGTGTCATGTTTGATCGAAACGAATTTGTTCACGAATTAAAGACGGAACTTAAAGATTTTCCGTTTTACGGACGTAAAATTAAGATGGGAATTGAGTTTTCAAAACTTATACGTCGTTATTTAGAAGGAAAAGTGTTCTTTGAACAAAAAAACTATATGGATGCCTACAATCACATTGTGGATTCATTACATCATCTTGCTCGCTTAGCTGTTTTTGAAAACGGTATGCATTCGGAAGTAACGGTCTGGTCACAAGTCAAAATAATAGAACCTGCCATTTATAAACTTTACGAAGAATTACTATCAAGTGATGAACCAATTGATAAAAGATTAGAGTTATTGTTTTTAGCGAGTGAATTTATGATTCATTCAAGAACGAAAGATGGTTCTCGCCATATATTAGAGGTTATGAGTCAAAAAGAGCATTGGACAATACAAGAATTACATGAACAAGAGGAGCTTCGTAATTACTCGGTTGATTTAGAGGTCTTTATAGAATACCTTGTTGATAAAGGTTACATTCATATAGAACGAGTTCAAACGAAGAGCGATAATATCTTCCATCGATATTATAAAGTTGAACAAAATGATGAAGAAACACACAGTGAATAAGACGCTTTAAAAAGCGTCTTATTTTTTTGTTGACGTATTATTGTATGTAGTGTTATAGTAATAAACGTCGCTGATTGAAGAGCGCTTGAAAAAATATTTTTAAATTACTTGAGAAAGATTTTAAAAGTACTTGACTCTAACAGCTCGCAATGATAGATTAGATAAGTCGCCAAAACAAGCGACACAATAATGAACCTTGAAAACTGAACAGCAAAACGTCAACTAAAATAGCGGAAAGCACTTCGGTGCTGGAAGCAAAACGTTTTCTTACGCCGACAC
>NZ_AMGD01000097.1:0-5772 GCF_000297555.1 Paenisporosarcina sp. TG-14 | reverse complement strand
CACTCCCTCCTACTCGATTATAATAAATAAAACATAAAATAATGAACCATCAATCACTCAATTTCATCAATCCTTTGATTCTGTTTATTCTATAATCCATGGTTCAACTCTTTGCGCCCGGAAACCTATATGAGTCAGTGAACGTCTTTAAGGGCTCTTAATTTCCAAAAGCTAATGTGGTACTCTTCACTTTTCTTTTCACCTATTAGGCACATCCTGCATATGATGAAAAGGAATCGAACGAAGGAGGATGGCTTTGAAATATATCCGTCAAATCGTGACGAAAGCAGTCGTGGCGAAAGGGAAAAAGAGAGCTGAAGCTAGTGAAACATTACGTCCACCAAATAACCCTTCAAGCATTTTAGGGTGTTGGGTTATTAATCACACTCACCAGGCGAAAAAGCACGGCAAATTCGTTGAAGTAACAGGGAAGTATGATATTAATGTGTGGTATGCTCATCACGAGCATTCGAAAACTTCTGTTTTTTCTGAGACTGTGCCTTACAGAGAACGTATCAAACTGCATTACCGCGAAGAAGATACACATGGTGTTGAAGATGTACATTTACGTGTAGCTCAACAACCAAATTGTACGGAAGCCGTTATCACATCTGATGGTGAACAATTTAAAGTAACAGTAGAAAGAGAGCTACACGCAGAAATCGTTGGTGAAACAACTGTATGTATTCAAGTTCAACCACAAGATGTTGAAGAAGAATGGTCTTATAAAGATGAAAGTTCTTCATCTTCTACATCATCATATGATGATTCGAGAGAATCCTCTTAAGCCGGATTTCCTAATCCGGCTTTTTTTTCTGTTGTTTTTGGTATAATGAAAGAATAGCTAGTATCCGAAAGAGGTTTTGACATGAACAATTATACACCTATGATTCAACAGTACTTACAAGTAAAATCTGAGTATGCAGATGCCTTTTTGTTTTTCCGCTTAGGTGATTTTTATGAACTGTTTTTTGAAGATGCGATTAGAGCGTCTCAAATTCTTGAAATTACATTGACTAGTCGTGCGGGGGGAAGCGCAGAACGCATTCCAATGTGTGGAGTTCCTCACCACGCCGCACAAAATTACATAGAAACACTTATTCAAAAAGGATATCGTGTAGCGATTTGTGAACAAACAGAAGACCCAAAACAAGCTATAGGGGTAGTGAAACGTGAAGTTGTTCGTTTAATCACACCAGGTACAATTATTGAAGGCAAAAATATGGACGGAAAAACTAATCATTTTATTGCATCAGCCGAAGAAATTGACGAAAATCGCTATGCCTATGCTTATTTAGATTTATCGACTGGCGAAGGTACAAGCGTTATATTGACAGGAACAGAAAAAAACCTGATACAAGAACTACAAGCATTATCCATTCGAGAGCTCGTTGTACCTGAACAGTTATTTGTTCTTTTATCAGATTTAGCTGAAGCACATTCAATTTTATTATCTATTGAAGAAACCAAGCTTGAGTTAAATACAAATAAAGTGTTTGTTGAACAAAATCCAATTGACGTTCATGGCGTTTGTCATCGACTTGTAACCTATTTGCATCGAACACAAAAACGTTCACTAGATCACATTCAGCCGTTTAAATTTCAGGAGCGCGAAGAACTTTTGACAATTGATTTTCATTCAAAAAGGAACTTGGAATTGGTTCAATCTATTCGAGGTGGAGACCAAAAAGGGTCGTTATACTGGCTGTTAGATGAAACCATGACCGCAATGGGGGGACGGAAATTAAAGCAATGGTTGCACCAACCCCTAGCAAATCGCATGAAAATAGAAGAGCGACTCGAAATAGTGACAGAAATGCTTGAAGCCTATTTCATTCGCGCCGATATTAGAGAAACCCTAAAAGAAGTGTATGATTTGGAGAGATTAATTGGTCGCATCTCTTTTGGTACAGCAAGTGGTCGCGATTTAAGTCAATTGCGACAATCGCTTCTTCAAATTCCTCTTATTAAAGAGAAATTAAAAGAAAGTGCCAAACCTGCATTAATAAAAGCAGCGAATAATTTAGATGAATGTATGGAACTTTTAAATATGCTTAAAGAGGCGATCTCTGACCATCCCCCACTTTCTGTCAAAGAAGGGGATATCATTCGTGACGGTTTTCATGCTCGATTGGATGAGCTTCGCTACGCTAAGAAAAACGGTAAAGATTGGATATCAGCTCTTGAGCTCAAAGAAAGGGAACGTACAGGAATTAAGGGCTTGAAAATTGGTTATAATCGCATATTCGGATACTATATTGAGATTACAAAATCCAATATTCATTTAGCTGATTTGACACGCTATGAACGAAAACAAACCTTAGCCAATGCCGAAAGATATATTACTGATGAGCTAAAAGAAAAAGAATCACTTATTTTAACGGCAGAAGAAGAAAGTTTAGTTTTGGAATATTCTCTTTTTGTAGATGTTCGCGAACAAGTAAAACAGTATATACCTCAAGTTCAGAAACTCGCTGCAAAAGTGAGCGAACTTGATGTCTTTTCAAGTTTTGCTGAAGTGACAGACCATTATCGCTTAACAAAACCATCATTCCACGATGGTTTAGATTTAACGATCGTCAATGGACGTCATCCTGTAGTTGAAAAGATGATGAACAAACAACATTATGTACCAAATGATTGTGTTCTTTCATCCGAAGAAAATATGTTGTTAATCACAGGTCCTAACATGTCTGGTAAAAGCACGTATATGCGACAAGTGGCCATTACCGTCATTATGGGGCAAATGGGCTGTTATGTACCTGCTGAGAGAGCCTTACTACCTGTTACGGATCAAATATTCACGCGCATTGGGGCAGCAGATGATTTGGCAGCAGGACAAAGTACATTCATGGTAGAGATGCTTGAATCAACTTATGCAATAACTCATGCGACTGAGCGCAGTTTATTACTGTTCGATGAAATAGGTCGTGGTACATCGACGTATGATGGTATGGCACTTGCACAAGCCATGATGGAATACATTCATACAGAAATTCGTGCAAATACATTGTTTTCAACTCATTATCATGAACTTACTCAATTAGAAAAGCACTTAGATAAACTGAGAAATGTACATGTAGCGGCTATAGAGCAGAACGGTAAAGTAGTCTTTTTACATAAAGTGAAAAGTGGACCCGCTGATAAGAGTTATGGTATCCATGTGGCAGAACTTGCACAGTTACCTGAACCAATTATTGTTAGAGCAAGAGAGATACTGCAAGAGCTGGAGACAGTAAAAGAACATGAAAGTAAGGGCAATCAATCTACAGTAAATGAACAGTTAACCTTTTTCCGAGAAACTAAAAATCAACCTGAAGAACTAAAAAAAGAACCAATAACAGACGGTGTACTATCATCTATTCGAGAGATAGATATAACAGGAACAACACCTATGAAAGCACTACAGTTTTTATATGAACTACAGCAAAAAATCGGTAAATAAACTTGTGTGAAAGGAGTAGATCCCATGGGACATATACGCTTAATGGATGAACCCTTATCGAACAAAATAGCGGCGGGTGAAGTTGTAGAACGTCCTGCTTCCGTTGTTAAAGAACTTGTGGAAAACGCGATTGACGCCGGTAGTACTTCAATTGATATATATCTAGAAGAAGCGGGGTTACAAACGATCCAAATAACAGACAACGGGAGCGGGATGGATGAAGAAGATGCCATTCTTTCTTTTTCACGACACGCAACGAGTAAAATAGCAAATGAATATGATCTTTTCCGTATACGAACACTTGGTTTCCGAGGAGAAGCACTTGCAAGTATTGCTTCTGTTTCTAAAGTGGCATTATGGACTTCTGATGGTTCTACTACGGGGACAAGTATTGAAATAGAAGGTAGTCATGTAAAAAAACAGCAAGCAGGTGCACTTCGAAAAGGGACGGATATTAAAGTATCCCAACTGTTTTTCAATACACCAGCTCGATTAAAATATATGAAAACAATTCAAACGGAGCTCGGACATATCATTGATTTAATTAATCGATTGGCTCTTTGTTATCCATCAATTACGTTTAAATTAAGACACGGTGAACAAGTGTTACTTCATACGAATGGACGAGGTGATTTACAACAAGTAATTGCTGCGATCTATGGAATGGCAATTGCCAAAAAAATGATTCCTTTTGAAGGTGAATCATCTGATTACCGTATCCATGGATATGCATCCTTACCAGAAATCACACGTGCATCAAAAAATTATCTTACTCTCTTTGTAAATGGTCGATGGGTAAAACATTATAGCGTGCAACAATCGATTGTTAATGCATACCACACGTTCTTACCTATAGAACGCTATCCGCTTGTCATATTGAATATCGTTGGTGATCCTTATTTGACGGATGTCAACGTGCATCCATCAAAACAACATATTCGATTAAGCAAAGAAAAAGAGTTACAACAATTAGTCGAAGACACGATTAGAAACACGATTCGTTCAATAATGAGAGCACCGGAAATTGCCGAAAAACCCAAAAAAGCGATTGCATCTAGTGAACAAATGGATCTATGGAAGTCAAAACCGGTCCAACCAACTTATTCAGAAAATCGCTCAATGCACACCTTTAACAAAACATCAGACACATCAATGGTAAAAGAACAGATGGATCACCAAGAGCCATTTATTCCTCCAATCGAAAACATGCAAGCTGTTTCCTCTAAAGAGCCATTCCCAGAACTTGATATCGTTGGACAAATACACGGCACGTATATCGTTGCCCAAAGTGTAGACGGGTTTTATTTAATTGACCAGCATGCGGCACAAGAACGAATTAAGTATGAATTTTTCCGTGATAAGGTTGGTGAGGTTGAAGCAGGGGAGAGGCAGTCTTTGCTCATTCCTTTATCGATGCATTATTCTGCAGATGAAGCTTTACATTTAAAGGAATATGCTAATCAACTCGAAGAAGTCGGGATTTCTCTAGAAGATTTTGGACCTACTACCTTTATTGTTCGAGATCATCCGGTATGGTTTCCAAAAGGTTTTGAAGAAGAAATTGTCAAAGAATTAGTGGAACAAGTGCTAACTGGTCGAAAAGCGGACGTTAAAAAGTTACGAGAAGATGCAGCTATTATGATGAGTTGTAAACGTTCGATTAAAGCCAATCATTTTTTAACAAAAGATGATATGACGAAGCTTATATTTGATTTAAGACAAGCTGAACATCCATTTACATGTCCACATGGAAGACCTGTGATTGTTCATTTCTCCACGTATGAGATTGAAAAAATGTTTAAACGGGTTATGTAAAGAAAAGACTACTTTTTAGGATAATGTTTCTCTTGAGAGGTGAAAACTTTAAAATACAACAAAAAAGGACGATCAATTCGCATCTGAATGGTAGTGACCCCTAAAAGTTAGAGTTTTATTTATGCAGCTGACTGGTTGGCATGAGTTCGGTAGTTTACTGGACTCATGCCGGCCAGTTTTTGTTTAATCCTTTCATGGTTATAGTAATGGATATAACCTTCAATTTTCTTCTTCAATTCTTCATACGACATTAATTCTTCACCGTAATACATTTCTTGCTTTAGTAAGCCAAAGAAGTTTTCCATCGTCGCATTGTCTGCACACGTTGCTTTTCGAGACATGCTTTGAAAAATTTTGTTCATTTTTAATGTTTTCACCCATTTACTATGCTGGTAATGCCAGCCTTGATCGGAGTGAATCGTTGTTCGATAGGTGGCTTCCTTTTTAATGATTTTAATTGCTTGATCTAGTGGTGCTAAGACAAAATCCAATGTTGGTCTTTTCGAAATCCC
>NZ_AMGD01000096.1:0-18632 GCF_000297555.1 Paenisporosarcina sp. TG-14 | reverse complement strand
CTAGCCAGCTGAGCTAGGCCGCCGTTTTTAAAGAACATTTACAATAATACTAGCGTAAACAAAGAGTGTCAAGCTGTCTTTTGAAAATTTATCACGTTTCCTCTGATATTCAGTCGAAATGTTTTTTGATCAAGTTGTCATGAATTGACAAACTTTACACGAATCTTCTCCTATAATAAAAATCATCGTAAGGGAAGGGATTGATTTCATGAAATCTATGACAACTGATAGTGTGAAGAAAATGCCTATTTGGAGCCGTTGGATGATTTGGATAAAGAAAAAGAAATTAAAAATCACGTTATCCTTACTTATTATATTTTTTGCCTTCTTCTTATCAAGAGTCGTGTTATTTGAAGCAGCTGTTCCATTCTTCTTACCTATATGGGCAATTGTGGCAAGGAGGTATCCACGTTATTTGCCGTTCGTTTGGATTGGTGGTCTTAGTGGGAGTTTAACGCTTGGAATTGGACAGACAGTCATTCATGTTTTACTAGTAGGTGGCTATCAAGTAGTAAGTCACCTACTAAAGCAAAAAAAATTCATCCCATTGCAAGTGGCTATTGTAGTCTTGCTTGTCCAAATGGGATGGCAAGCTGTATCTTATGGCGGAGCCATTCCACTGTCTGTATCTTTACTTGTATTGTATGAGAGCGTTCTATCTGCGATTATGACAGTCTTTTTATTTCAATTATTTGTGCCAATGCACGTATTAACGATAGCCAAATGGACGTTTGAACGAATTGGTGCAGCTGTGATGGTGAGTGCTTTAATGTTAACGGGTATGGGTAGTTTGGTATTTGGGGTCATTTCGATTCCTCTAGTGCTCGTTCACCTTGTTGTATTTGGAGCAGTAAGCGTTGGTGGGGTTTTTGTTGGAACTGCAGTTGCCACAATTATGGGGACAATTCTTAGTTTATCTCAACTATCGTTTAGCGGAATGATTGCGGTTTATGCGTTGTCAGGATTATGTGCAGGGTTGTTTCAAAATAAAGGTCGTATTTGGATGGCTATCGGATCTCTTGGCTCAGCGTTATTTTTCACTGTATATGACACAACATTACCGCTGGATAAAGTTTATTTTTATTCACTTACTTGTGCGATGTTAATCTTTTTTATATTACCAACTTCTTGGTTAAACTATGCTCAGAATCAATTGTTCCCAAAACCTACATCCGTACTTTTTAAAAGGCAACAATGGTTAACTGATAAAGTAAATACACAATTATATGATTTTCAACAGTTCGTTGAATTTATTACACAGCTTGTTAATGATCGCTTTCCAACGCAAAAAGAAGTAGCGTCAAGCAGTCGAATGACAGATTATTCAGTATGTGGGACTTGCTTTAGACAAGACAAATGTTGGGGGGTGGAGGATCAAGGTATGTATCCAGTCGTAGAAGAATGGAAAGAGTTAAGAGCTCATACCAAATCAGGTGTTCGCTATCGTTTAAATGACCGGATTCAAGAAAAATGTGTACGTTCTAGCGGGCTTATTGATGCACTTGAAGAACAGTTCGCAAACAATAAACTAGCTGGACATTACGCTCATGGTAAAAAAATGCTAGCGTTCCAACTACGTGACATGAGTCAACATGTGAGTGATCTCATGGCTGATATTAAGCTAAATGAAGCAAATCATGAATCTGAAGAAGAGATAATTTCAAGATGTTTAGATAACGCGAAAATCGCGCATTTTCAAATTGATATGCTTTCAGAAGAACCAGGAGCACGGAAAATTGTTTGTTGTTTGCCTTTAAAACAAGCGGAGTGGGAAACGAACCAAATGATAGGTGAGCGCCTTATTAGTCCTATTCTTCATGAATTATATGATGAACCGTTCGAGATTAGTCGTACTTCTGAAATTCAAGATCCTTTTGCACACGTTCAAATCACGTTCCAATCTGCTGTGAGATTTAAGTATGATTATGGAGTGTTTACAAGGGCCTCCCAGGATACGTTATATTCTGGGGATGCACATAGTGTCATTCCTTTGCATAACGGGCTAGTAGCGTTCGTATTGTCTGATGGGATGGGTCAGAATATGGAAGCCTACCATGAGAGTAGAAAAGTTATTCGCTTGTTGCGTGAATGCTTACAACACCAAATGAACCCAGAAACTGCGATGCATACGCTACATTACGTCATGTCTCTGAAGCATCATTCGGATCTATATGCAACGTTGGATTTAGCGTTACTTGATTTACAACAAGGGAAGTTGTGGTCGTTTAAAGCTGGAAGCATGTCAACATACTTACTCAGAGGGAAAGACAGTGTGAAAATTGATAGTCAAAGCGTGCCTATAGGTTTCTTGCCAACGCTGTCGGTAGATGCAGAAGAACGTATTGTAAAAGATGGGGATATTTTAGTGATGCTATCAGACGGAATATTCTCACCAGATGAGTCCTTAGAAGAACAAGAAGATGAACTCATACGTTTAATGAGAAAGTATGAGTCCTTACCAACTGAATCACTTGCTGAAATATTGGTGTCAGAATTTAATCGAAAATATCCTGCTGCGGAAGATGATCGAACATTAATTGTGGTCAAAGTTAAGCATGCTGTCCCGGAATGGTCACTATTTTCTCCATCATATCGAAATAATTCGCGTGAAAGAATGGTAAAATAGAATATCTAGAGTCAAGGAGGTGACAAGAAGTTGGATTTTCGTAAACAGGTTATGATGTATAGTCAAAAACACCAATTAATAAGTGGTAGGGATCGACTTCTTGTTGCATGTTCAGGGGGCGCAGATTCAATGGCGCTCCTCACCTTTTTAAACCAACAAAAAGATTTTCTTGGTATTGAAATTGGCTGTATTCATGCGAATCATGGTCTTAGAGGTGAAGAATCAGACGAAGATGAACGTTTTGTTGAAGATCTATGCCATAATCTGAACATCAGTTTTCACAGAAAAAAGCTACCTATAAATGACATCCTAATCCGTGAAAATGGAAACTTACAGGATATATGCCGCCGTGAACGTTATCACTTTTTTGAAGAAGTGATGAAAAAAAGCAAATACAATAAGCTCGCTGTAGCTCATCATGCGGATGATCAAGTAGAATCGGTATTAATGGGTTTAACAAGAGGAACTCGAACGAATGGCATGTTATCAAAACGTTCCTTTGGAAACGCTAAGTTAATTCGTCCATTTTTATCTGTCACGAGAAAACAAATCGAACATTATTTGAAACAACAACACATTACATATCGTGAAGATTCAAGTAATAAAAAAGATACATACACGCGGAATCGATTTCGCCATCATATCGTACCTCTTGTCCAAGAAGAAAACCCGAATGTTGCAGCTGCTATAAGTCAATGGACACATCAACAACAGCAAGATGAGCAATTATTGCAGAAACTTACTATGAATGAATATGAGAAAATTATCCTATCAACATCCCTTCATTCACTATCTATTGACATACAACTATTCCAACGCATCGAGATTGCTTTACAAAAAAGGGTCGTTCTACTAATATTAAAGTATCTATATCCAAATGAAAGTTTATGGTTAAGTCATGATCTTATTAATCAAATTCATAGCCAGTGTCTCGAACGTGACGGTTCAAGTGAGATTCATCTTCCAAAAGGGAGAAAAGTGTTCCGTCACTACTCGACGATGCTTTTTTCTTTTGATGAAGCAAACTCATCGCCACTCCTCACCCCAATTATTCTTGTCACTGGGGAATGGGTAGCTGCCGGCTTTAATTTACGGATAAAAGTGTGTAGTCGAGATGATGCGTTTTGTTTTGATGAGGGATGGTATGTAACACTTGAACAAAGCGAGCTACCTATCCGCATGAGGGGTAGACAATCTGGAGATCGATTATTGTTAAAAGGAATGACAGAGTCCAAACGTTTGTCCCGCCTAATGATTGATGAAAAAGTACCGCGGCACATACGTGAAGAGGTTCCAGTGATCGAGACACAACTAGGCGAAATTATTGGTTTGCCAGGAGTTAGACTAGGTTCACGTTTTACCAAACATCCACATGATGGTTGGACGCATAAATTTATGATTGAAAAAGAAACCACTAAGCCCGAGGAGGAATCTATATGTTAGGTAAAGATATTCAAGAAGTATTGATTTCTGAAGAGCAATTACAAATAAAAATCCGGGAATTAGGAGAAGTCTTAACTGTTGATTACAAAGACAAGTTTCCATTGGCGGTTGGTGTACTAAAAGGCGCAATGCCATTTATGTCCGATCTTATGAAACGCATGGATATTTACATGGAAGTTGATTTCATGGACGTTTCAAGTTACGGAAATGCGACAATTTCATCTGGTGAAGTTAAAATTGTGAAGGATTTAAACACAAGCGTCGAAGGTCGCGACGTATTGATTTTAGAGGATATTATCGATAGTGGTTTGACACTTAGTTATTTAGTTGAACTTTTTAAATATCGTAAAGCAAAATCAATTAAAATTGTTACTTTACTCGATAAACCTAGTGGTCGCAAAGTAGATTTACACGTTGACTACATCGGTTTTGAAGTGCCAGATTCATTTGTCGTGGGTTACGGATTAGATTACATGGAGAAATATCGCAATTTGCCTTATGTAGGCGTTTTAAAGAAAGAAGTGTACTCGTTTTAAAACAGTGAACAAAAATGTCACATAAAATCAAGCACTTGGGTATAAAAGACAAGGCTTATCGTTGTACCCTTTTTTCTGCTTATGATAAGATTATCTTTAGTTTTTCTGTATATTTTGAGGAGGTTTGGGATGAATCGAATATTTCGGTACACCATATTTTATTTATTAATTTTCCTTGTGATTATCGGGATCTTTGGCACGTTTAACAGTGAAAAAAACCCAACCAAAGAAATCCGTTATGACGAGTTTATGACTTCATTACAAGGTGACGAAGTTACAGAGTTCTCCATGCAACCAGATTCAAGTGTTTACGTAGTGCGTGGGAAAATGAAGGGTTATAAAGAAGATGAAGAATTCGTCACCAATATTCCGATTGATGACCAAGAACTTTATAACAAAATCAATACTATTGCTGAAGCCAATGTAAAAATTGACTATTTACAAGCACCTCAAACAAGTGGATGGGTGCAATTCTTTACAGGCATAATACCGTTCATTATCATCTTCATCCTGTTCTTCTTCTTATTGAACCAATCTCAGGGTGGCGGAAATAAAGTAATGAGTTTCGGCAAGAGTAAAGCGAAATTATTTGATACTGAAAAGAAAAAAGTTAGCTTTGATGATGTAGCAGGTGCTGACGAAGAGAAACAAGAACTTGTAGAAGTGGTTGAATTCTTAAAAGACCCTCGCAAATTCGATGCAATTGGTGCTCGTATTCCTAAAGGGATTCTTTTAGTTGGTCCTCCAGGTACTGGTAAAACATTGCTTGCTCGTGCTGTTGCGGGCGAATCAGGCGTTCCTTTCTTCTCAATTAGTGGTTCTGACTTTGTGGAAATGTTTGTAGGGGTGGGTGCATCTCGTGTACGTGACCTATTTGAAAACGCAAAGAAAAATGCACCATGTATCATCTTTATTGATGAAATTGATGCAGTTGGTCGTCAACGTGGAGCTGGTCTTGGTGGTGGACACGATGAGCGTGAACAAACCTTGAATCAATTGCTTGTTGAAATGGATGGTTTCGGAGCGAATGAAGGAATTATTATCGTCGCTGCAACAAACCGACCAGATATTCTAGATCCAGCACTTCTTCGTCCAGGACGTTTTGACCGTCAAATTACGGTTGGTCGCCCAGATGTTAAGGGTCGTGAAGCAGTCCTTAAAGTACATGCCCGCAATAAACCTTTGGATGAGCATGTAGATTTAAAAGCTGTCTCACAACGTACACCAGGATTTTCTGGAGCGGATTTAGAGAATCTTCTAAACGAAGCAGCTTTAGTTGCTGCCCGTCGTAATAAGAAGAAAATTGATATGACTGATATCGATGAAGCAACCGACCGCGTAATTGCAGGTCCTGCGAAAACCGGTAAAGTTATATCAGTAAAAGAGCGCAGAATTGTTGCCTATCATGAAGCTGGGCACGTAGTAATAGGTTTAACGCTAGATGACGCAGAGGTTGTTCATAAAGTAACTATTGTTCCTCGTGGCCAAGCAGGCGGTTATGCCGTTATGTTACCAAAAGAAGATCGTTACTTCATGACTAAACCAGAATTACTTGATAAAATTTCTGGTTTACTTGGAGGACGTGTAGCTGAAGATGTTGTCTTCGGTGAAGTGTCAACGGGCGCTCACAATGATTTCCAACGTGCGACTAGCATTGCTAGAAGCATGGTTACGGAATACGGTATGAGTGATAAACTTGGACCTATGCAGTTTGGTTCAGCGCAAGGCGGTAACGTCTTCTTAGGTCGTGACTTTAACTCTGAGCAGAATTATTCAGATGCTATTGCTTACGAAATTGATCAAGAAATGCAACGTATGATTAAAGAGCAGTACGTTCGTACAAAAGAGATTTTGACGGAAAAACTGGATTTACTAGAGTTAATTGCGAATACGCTTCTTGAAGTGGAAACACTGGACGCTGGTCAAATTATGCACTTGAAAGATCATGGTACTTTACCAGTACGTCTTGTTGCTTCTGTAGATGAAGATGAAGCTTCTGACAAAAAAGTAGATGTGGAAACGACAAATGTTGACGCAGTGACACCAGATGTTACGGGCGCAGCAAACGACCCATCAACTGCCGATTTAGTGAAGGAAGAAACGACTGTTGAACCTTCTGGTGAAATTAAGGAAGATCGTAAATAACGTATAAGACATTTAAAGCTGATTGACCTCCGTTGTGGAAGTCAATCAGCTTTTTTTTGCAAGTGGTAATATGGTATGATGACTAACAGAAAAGTGCTGGCGCTAGCAACTAGACAAGAAAAGTATCACAGCAGTGGAGCAATATATTAATAGAATTTGTGAGGTACAAACAAATGATACTCGTTTTAGATACTGGAAATACAAATATTGTGCTGGGTGTTTATCATGAAAACGAACTAATACACCATTGGCGCATGGAAACTGACCGTAATAAAACGGAAGACGAATATGGCATGCAAGTTAAAGCGTTATTTAACCATTCAGGTATCGACTTTAGTCACATTCATAGCATCATCATCTCATCCGTTGTCCCGCCTATTATGTTTTCATTAGAGAGAATGTGTCAAAAATACTTTGGCATTAAACCGCTTGTAGTGGGGCCAGGTGTGAAAACTGGATTAAATATTAAATACGAAAACCCTCGTGAAGTCGGAGCAGATCGAATTGTCAACGCGGTCGCGGCGATAGAAGAATACGGCCCCCCACTAATAGTTGTGGATTTTGGGACGGCTACAACCTATTGTTATATCAATGAAAAAGGCGAATATATGGGAGGCGCAATTGCACCCGGTATCGGCATTTCCACAGAAGCTCTATTTGAGCGAGCATCAAAATTGCCTCGAATTGAATTAACCCAACCAGAAAGTGTTGTTGGCAAGAATACGATTTCAGCTATGCAAGCTGGTATTGTTTATGGGTATGTTGGTCAAGTAGAAGGAATAGTGTCACGTATGAAAGCGCAAAGTAAAGAACAACCTACTGTCATTGCAACGGGTGGGATGGCTAGTTTAATTGCGGCACAAACAACAGTAATTGATACGGTTGATCCATATTTAACTTTAAAAGGACTGCACATAATATACGAACGTAACCAATAAGAAAAGAGGAGAAAAAATGGTGGATTATTTAGTAAGAGCTCTAGCATTTGAAGGTAAAGTGCGTGCGTATGCTGTTCGCACAACGGATACAGTAGGAGAAGCACAGAAACGCCATGCAACTTGGCCAACTGCATCGGCAGCACTCGGTCGCTCGATGACAGCTGGTGTCATGATGGGTGCTATGCTAAAAGGTGAAGATAAAATCACGGTTAAAGTAGAAGGAAATGGACCTATTGGTGCCATTATTGTCGATAGTAATTCAAAAGGTGAAGTACGTGGATATGTTTCAAAACCGCAAACTCACTTTGATTTAAATGAACATGGGAAACTCGATGTGTCTCGAGCAGTTGGAACAGAAGGTATGTTGACAATTGTAAAAGATCTTGGACTTCGTGATTTCTTTACAGGCTCAGTACCGATAGTTTCTGGTGAATTAGGTGAAGACTTTACGTATTATTTTGCGGTTTCTGAGCAAGTGCCTACTTCTGTTGGATTAGGGGTTTTAGTAAATCCGGATAATACAATTTTGGCATCAGGTGGATTTATTATTCAGTTAATGCCAGGAATTGAAGATGAAACGATTTCAATTATTGAAGAAAAACTAAGTTCGACGGAGCCTGTTTCTAAGTTAATGGCAAGGGGGTTAACGCCTGAAGAATTATTACAAGAGATTTTAGGTGCTGAAAACGTCAAATTCCTAGATGAAATGCCCGTATCTTTTGATTGTAATTGTTCAAAAGAGCGATTTGGAACAGCAATTTTAGCGTTAGGTGAAACTGAAATTCAAGAAATGATTGAAGATGACGGTAAAGCTGAAGCTCAATGTCACTTCTGTATGGAAACATATCAATATTCTCAACAAGAATTGGAATCGTTTATCGATGAAATCAAATAATAAAAATTGGCGTCATCTGGTAGAAGATCAACCCAATCAGAAGAGATTGAAAACAAAGCCAGTGCTAATAATTCTTTTTCTTTTGTTACTGGGGAATTCTTTGTGGTTCATTGCTTGGCTAATTCCAAATGAAGCGTCTGGCAGTAGTGAAGAAGTAGCTTCTGTTGAGGGACAGGGAATTACTCGTGAAGACTGGATGGTTGCGATGGAAGAACAGTATGGAAAAGATACACTTCTCGAACTCGTGAATGAAAAAGTAATGGAATCAGCAGCGGGAAAATATAAAATAAAGGTAACAGATAAAGAAATAGATTTGGAACTTGCCTTAATTCGTTCTGCTCAAGATAGTACAGTTACACAAAATCATTCGTTGAAAAAAGATATGCTCCGTCCAAAGATACGTGCACAATTAATTTTAGAAAAAGTGCTAACGAAAGACGTAGTCATTGAAGATGTAGAAATCCAAACATTTTACGATGAAAATAAGTCTCTTTATAACATCCCGACGACATATCAAGCGAGTTTAATAGTCTTGCCGTCTGAATCAGAAGCACAAGAGGTCGTTGAGGAACTTGAAAATGGATCTTCATTTGATGTGTTAGCTCGTGAACGTTCAGTAGATATAGCTTCAGCCAGTCTTGGTGGAAATATTGGATTTATTTCTGAAGGTCAAGAGAACGTAGATTCTTCAGTTGTAACAGCGGTTAGTAAATTAGAGATAGAACAATGGAGTAGTCCAGTTTTACTAACTGACGAACGATACGCTGTCGTTTATCTACAAGACATTGCACAAGGGAAGGCTTTCTCATATGAAGATATGAAGGATCATATTAAACGTGAATTAGCATTGGAGCAACTCCCACAATCCGTTTCCCCTGAAGCGTTTTGGAAAGAATTTGACACCCAATGGTTCTATTCGGAATAATAATGTAAGGTCTGAAGGCTAAAGTCCCTACATCTTGGTACTCCTGCGGTTACTCGTCGCAAAATGAAGTGCTAATAAATTTCGTGACTCCTTCAAGACCCATGTCCTGTGGCCCGAGCGAGCTGTCGTTAGGAACTAGACATATATTTTCATAAAGTTACGTATAATAACCAAGTACTAAGCAGTTTTCTGATTTACTCAGGGAGCTGCTTTTTGTTTGCGAAAAGTCAGAAAAATTGGTAAGATTAAGAAAATAATAACCAATTAAACTACTAGGAATTAGGAGTGATTAAATGGCACGCGTAGGGAATTCGATAGCAGATTTAGTAGGACACACGCCGATTGTGAAATTGAACCGCTTAACCGGACCTGATGATGCAGAGGTTTATTTAAAGTTAGAATTCTTCAATCCAAGCAGTAGTGTAAAAGATCGTATTGCTCTTTCAATGATTGAAGCGGGTGAACGAGAAGGTAAGTTAAAACTAGGTGATACGATTATTGAACCAACTAGCGGTAACACAGGTATTGGTCTTGCAATGATTGCTGCAGCTAAAGGTTATAAATCGGTACTTGTTATGCCTGAAACAATGAGTATGGAGAGACGCAATTTATTACGTGCATACGGTGCGGACTTAGTGTTGACGCCAGGTCCAGACGGGATGAAGGGTGCGATTGCCAAAGCAACTGAACTCGCTGAAGAAAACGGTTGGTTTATGCCACAGCAATTCAACAACTTAGCAAATCCAGAAGTACACCGTTTAACAACGGGTCCGGAAATTGTAGAAGCGATGGATCAGTTAGATGCTTTCATATCAGGAATTGGCACAGGTGGAACAATAACAGGCGCGGGCGAAGTATTGAAAAACAACTTCCCGGGTATTGAAATAGTGGCAGTTGAGCCAAAAGATTCGGCCATTTTATCAGGTGGTCAGCCGGGGCCTCATAAAATTCAAGGAATTGGTGCAGGTTTTGTGCCTGAAGTCTTGAATACCGAAGTTTACGATAGCATCATTCAAGTTTCAAACGAAGATGCATATGAAGCAGCGCGCAAAACAGCACGTGAAGAAGGTATTTTAGGTGGTGTTTCTTCTGGTGCAGCTGTATATGCTGCCTTAGAAGTAGCGCGCAGACTAGGTAAAGGTAAAAAAGTTTTAGCCATTCTCCCTTCAAATGGAGAACGTTATTTAAGCACACCCTTATACCAGTTTGACGAAAAATAATAATGAATCGAGAAAGAGAGCGGAGACGTTCTCTTTTTTTGTGGCGTTTAACTAGTCATTCGCGATAAGATAAAAGCAATACTGTTTTTCAGGGGGAGACCGAACATGCGTAATGTTCAATTACATACATCAACGACTGCATTTAATAAAGATGAATTTTATTATGCTTATAAAGAATTAACACAAAATGAAGCACACCATATATTGATGGAAAGTGGCCGCGGAGGACAATTTAGTGTAGCAGCTTGGAACCCGTTAGCCGTGATAGAATCAACTGTAAAGGGATTATGTATTAAATGGCGTGATGGGAAAGTGGAAGAACGCCACGGAGAAGCATTACAATTAGTCGAAGAATTAGTAGCGGAGTTTCAATTTGCGCATATTGCCGATTTGCCAGATTTTCAAGGGGGAGCTGCCGGCTTCATTACTTACGACTACGCTCGCCAAATCGAAGTATTGCCAAATGATACAGAAGATGATTTGCACATTCCTGACTTGTTCTTTTATTTGCTCGATCAATGGGCGGTTTTAGATATAGAGAAAGAAGTAGTGCACTTCATGCATATTTCGACAGTTGAAGTTGATTTACAGGCACAGAGTGAAAAATGGCAACAAGCAGCTAAGAAAGGTTTAGTGTCTCGACTATTTTCATCAGGTGGTGCAACAGAAATACGTGAAGACCATGCAAAAGCATATGTCTCGATGACTGGACCTGATTTTGAAGAAGCTGTGCGACGTGTTCAAACGTATATTACTCAAGGTGATGTGTTTCAAGTGAACTTATCGGTACGGCAATCCAAAGAGTTATCGGTTTCACCGGTGACGTATTATGAAGCATTGCGATCGTTTAATCCTTCGCCGTACATGGCATTTATCCAATCACCAGAATTTGCAGTTGTATCAGGGTCACCAGAATTATTAGTGAAGAAAAAAGGCGATGAACTGTCGACAAGGCCACTAGCTGGTACACGTCCTCGTGGAAAAGATGAGGCACAAGATGCGCTACTTGCAAAAGACTTAATTGATAATGAAAAAGAACGTGCTGAACATGTTATGTTGGTTGATTTAGAGCGCAATGATTTAGGGCGGGTCTCTGCGTATGGCTCAGTTGAAGTGAATGAATTCATGGTTATTGAAAAATATTCGCATGTGATGCATATTGTGTCGAACGTTAGAGGAACACTAGCTGCAAATACGTCGAACACTGAAGTCATTCGCGCAGTATTTCCTGGGGGAACGATTACAGGAGCACCGAAAATCCGGACAATGGAAATTATTGAAGAACTTGAACCGGTCAGACGTGGTTTATATACAGGTTCTATCGGTTGGCTCGGTTACACAGGTGATTTGGAATTCAATATCGTCATTCGTACAGCTTTTGTAAAAGACGGGATCGCACATATTCAAGCAGGAGCGGGTATTGTTATTGACTCCGGTCCGGAAAATGAGTACATCGAATCTTTAAATAAAGCAAAAGCACTGTGGCAAGCAAAATCAATGGCGGAGGGAGTGGGGAACAAATGATTTTAATGATCGATAACTATGATTCATTTACCTATAATTTAGTTCAGTATTTTGGGGAACTTGGAAAAGACTTAGTTGTTAAGCGTAATGATGAATTGACGATTGATGGTATTGAATCGTTAAAACCTGAAATGATTGTTGTTTCTCCAGGACCTTGTACGCCGAATGATGCAGGCATCAGCCTAAATGTTATTACTCACTTTGCTGGAAAGATTCCGATTTTCGGTGTGTGTCTGGGTCATCAATCGATTGGACAAGCATTCGGTGGGAACGTCATTCGTGCGGAGCGCTTAATGCATGGCAAAACATCGCCTGTTCATCACGATGGAAAAGGTGTAAATACTGGAATGCCAAATCCATTTCAAGCAACTCGTTATCATTCGTTAATTGTTGAAAAAGAATCGTTTCCCGATTGTTTAGAAGTAACATCGTGGACGGCAGAAGGTGAGATTATGGGTCTTCGTCATCGTGAGTTTGCCATTGAAGGCGTTCAGTATCATCCTGAATCAATCATGACTGAAGAAGGCAAACAGTTACTCCGTAATTTTATTCAGACGTATTGCCAGCCGGCGAAGAAGCAGGAAGCGTAATGTGGGCTTGGATGAACGGGGAGTTTGTGAAAGCAGATGAGCTGCGTATCTCACCTTTTGACCATGGCTTTTTATATGGTTTAGGTTTCTTTGAAACGTTCCGTACGTATGAAGGACAGCTTTTTTTAATTGAAGAGCACGTAGAACGCTTACAAAAGGCTCTCGATGAATTTCGAATTGAAGTCAAATTAGATGTAGAAATGCTCGTAGAGATTATAGATGAATTAAATGTACGATGTGTTGGAACAGACGGGTACTTTCGTTTAAACGTTTCAGCAGGTGTGCATGATATAGGTTTAGCACCCGCCGTTTACGAGAATCCTACCATCATCTTGTTTCGAAAAGAGTTGCCTCCGTTGATACGTGGGAAAGAAAAAACGGCCAAATGGTTGAACACTCGACGCAATACACCTGAAAGTGAAGAGCGCCATAAATCACATCATTATGCAAATAACGTACGCGCTCGATTAGAGCTACCGTCACTCGCTGTTCAAGAAGGATTCTTTTTGACAAGAGATGGACATGTTGCGGAAGGCATTACTTCAAATATATTTTGGGTTCAAGAAGACGTATTGTATACACCTTCACTAGAAACGGGAATATTAGCTGGAATTACCCGTGACTGGGTGTTGAAAAATGCCGATAAACTTGGCATACGTGTAGTAGAGGGATTATTTACTCCCGACAAGCTAGAAGCTGCCGAAGAAGTATTTGTGACGAATGCCGTACAAGAGTTGGTACCCATTCTTCAACTTGGATCGAGTCGGTTCGCCGGAAGAAATGGAATGCTTTACACAAAGTTACACGAACTTTATGTGAACCAAGTGGAACAGACAAGCAAGGAGCGATAAAGATGAATTTAACACACTACACAAAACCGTTCGAGGTGAATGGAACGGTTTTTGATTTTCATAATGAAACCATTGTTATGGGGATATTAAATGTGACGCCTGACTCATTCTCCGATGGCGGCCGCTATGACGCTGTAGAAGCGGCAGTCATTCATGCAAAGCAAATGGTTGCTGATGGCGCGAAAATAATTGATGTCGGGGGAGAATCAACTCGGCCAGGGCACGCTGCTGTAGGTCTTGAAGAAGAACTGTCGCGTGTCATTCCGGTTATACAGGCTCTATCTAGAGAACTCGACGTTGCTATATCAATTGATACATATAAAGCGAAAGTGGCGGAAGCTGCCATTCAAGCTGGTGCTCATATCATTAATGATGTTTGGGGAGCCAAGCGGGAACCTGCTATAGCTGAAGTGGCGGCAAGACTCGGTGTTCCAATTTTATTGATGCATAATCGTGATAACAAGGATTACGCTGATTTCTTGCCTGACGTTATCAAGGATTTAGAAGAAAGTGTCCAAATTGCTAAAGACGCAGGAGTTCCAAACCATCATATTTGGCTAGATCCAGGTATTGGATTTGCTAAAACGACACAACAAAATATTTTAATGATGCAACATTTACAAGATGTTGTGGACATGGGTTACCCGGTATTACTAGGAACATCTCGCAAGTCTACGATTGGCAAAGTCTTAAATTTGCCGGTTGAGGAACGTTTAGAAGGAACAGCAGCAACGGTTTCCTTTGGTATCATGCATGGATGTCACATGATGCGAGTACATGATGTAAAAGAAATTGTTCGTACTGTTCGAATGATGGATGTGTTGGTTGGTAAACAACTATATATAGAATGATAAGAGGGGTGAATTAAATGGATTATATTCATGTGAACGAAATGGAATTCTGGGGAAATCATGGAGTGTTTGCTGAAGAAACAAAACTTGGCCAACGATTCCGCGTTACGCTTTCGCTAGCTGTTGATTTGCAAGAAGCTGGTCAAACGGATGATTTAGAAAAAACCGTTAACTATGCAGAGGCGTTCTTCATTTGCCAAAAGATTGTTGAAACGAATCCTGCGAAATTAGTTGAAACTGTTGCGGAACGTATCGCAACGGAAATTTTAACGAAGTTCAAAGGTCGTGTTAAGGGCTGTAAAGTGATGGTAATTAAACCAGACCCTCCAATTCCGGGCCATTATCGTTCAATTGCTGTTGAAATTACAAGAGGTGAGTTTGTGTGAACACGGCATATCTTTCATTAGGTTCAAATCTAGGGAATCGTTATGAGATGTTGCAGGATGCCATACAAATCTTGCGACAACAGAAGGGTTTAGAAGTATCACGCCTGTCATCAATTTATGAGACTGACCCTGTTGGATACACTGAACAAGCTACCTTTTTAAATATGGTCGTTGAAATAAAAAGTGAATTGTGCGCAGAAGAAATCCTTTTTATTTGCTTAGAAACTGAGCAGACTTTAGGACGGATTCGTGAATTCCGCTGGGGTCCAAGGTGTATAGACCTTGACATTTTACTCTTTAATGACGAAAATATAGAGTTAGAGAAACTTACTGTCCCTCATCCGCGAATGCATGAGCGAGGATTTGTACTCTTTCCGTTAATTGAATTAGTACCTGATGGTGTTCATCCATTAACAGGCGTGCCTTTTTGCGAGTATGCTGAAGGTCAGAAAGAAGGCGTGCACATATGGAAAACATTCGATGGGGTCGACGCATTCGGGCGTTCAGAAAACTAAAAGCGATCAAGCAAATCGATTTAGCCAAACAAATTGGTATGTCGACATCGGTTTTAGGGCAAATTGAGCGCGGAACTCGAGAACCAACAATAGAACAACTAGAAACAATAGCATCCGTGCTTAATATAGAAGTGGAAGAGTTAATGGGTGGAACGAATTAATAAGAATAGGAGGGGCCACAATGACAAAGATGAGCGATAAGCCATTTCAAATTGGTAAACATGTGATGGATAACCGTGTTGTTTTAGCGCCAATGGCTGGTATTTGCAACTCGGCATTCCGTTTGACTGTCAAAGAGTTTGGTTCAGGTCTAGTATACGCTGAGATGATTAGTGATAAAGGAATTGTTCACAAAAACGAAAGAACAATGAACATGCTATATATTGACGAGCGTGAAAATCCGTTATCATTACAAATCTTTGGTGGCGATAAAGCCACATTAGTTGAAGCTGCAAAATACGTGGACCAAAATACAGAAGCGGATATTATTGATATCAATATGGGGTGCCCAGTTTCGAAAATCATTAAATGTGAAGCGGGAGCGAAGTTATTACTCGACCCTGAAAAGATTTATGAAATGGTTGCGGCTGTAGTCGACAACGTAAAAAAACCAGTAACGGTGAAAATGCGTACAGGTTGGGACTTGGATCATTTATACGCAGTTCAAAATGCGCAAGCAGTTGAACGTGCCGGTGGATCAGCGGTTGCTGTTCATGGCCGCACACGTGTCCAAATGTATGAAGGTAAAGCTGATTGGGATATCATTCGTCAAGTGAAAGAAAACGTCAACATTCCGGTAATCGGTAATGGGGATATCGAGACTCCTCAAGATGCCAAGCGTATGCTAGAGGAAACAGGCGTTGATGGTGTAATGATTGGTCGAGCGGCGTTAGGTGACCCGTGGATGATTTATCGTACGGTCCAATACCTGGAGTCTGGTGAATTAAAACCACAACCAACTGTTCGTGAGAAGATGGATGTGTGTTTACTTCACTTCGAACGTTTAGTTGCACTTAAGGGTGAACACATTGCTGTTAGAGAAATGCGCAAACATGCTTCGTGGTATTTAAAAGGCATCCGTGGAAACGGAATAGCACGTAACTTGATTAATCAAACTGAATCCGTAATAGAATTACGCGCATTCATAAACGACTTTGCAGACGAGCAAATGGCTTTAGATGGTCAACTTGAAACAAGTGTTATGTAATACATGTGGAAAGAGCTGTCACTCTTGTGATAGCTCTTTTATATATAGAAGAAACTTTTCAGAATTATAGAAATTCGTGTGTATTAATTCGAAATATGCGATAAGACGTGAAGACGATTGTGAAATTGTGTACAATAGGTTCAATATGAATGGATAGCTTTGATGAAAAAAATGTGTTTTTGATTTTCATTATCAAAAATAAACGAGTTCTTCTTTGTTGTTCGTTAAATGGTTATACGGAGCTATCACAAGAAAAAGGAGTGAAATAAATATGTCTCATTTAGATGAATTAAACGATCAACTTTTGGTGAGACGCCAAAAGATGACATCAATAAGCGAAAGTGGACTCGATCCATTTGGTGGGCGTTTTGAACGTTCGCATTTATCAGATGGAATTCATTCAGAGTTTGAGCAATTTTCAAAAGAACAGTTGGATGAAGCACCTCACGAAGTAACGATTGCTGGAAGAATTATGACGAAGCGTGGAAAAGGTAAAGCTGGTTTTGCACATCTTCAAGACTTCGGAGGTCAAGTCCAAATTTATGTTCGTAAAGATGCAATTGGCGATGACGCTTACCATTTGTTTACTACCGCTGATTTAGGTGATATCGTCGGCATTCGAGGAAATGTTTTCCGTACACAAGTAGGAGAGCTTTCGGTTAAAGCGATTGAATTTACATTCTTAACAAAATCACTACGTCCGATGCCAGAAAAATTCCATGGCTTAAAAGATGTTGAACAACGTTACCGTCAACGCTACCTTGACTTGATATCAAGTCAAGAAAGCAAAAATACATTTATTACTCGTAGCCGTATTATTCAATCGATGCGTCGCTATTTAGATGGACAAGGTTTCTTAGAAGTGGAAACACCATTGATGCATGCAATCGCAGGTGGAGCAGCCGCTCGTCCATTTATCACACACCACAATGCATTAGACATGACATTATATATGCGTATTGCAATCGAACTACATTTGAAACGATTAATCGTTGGGGGGCTTGAAAAAGTATATGAAATAGGACGGGTGTTCCGAAACGAAGGAATCTCGACTAGACATAACCCTGAATTTACAATGCTTGAGTTATATGAAGCATATGCAGATTATAATGACATCATGGAGTTAACCGAGAACGTAATCGCACACATCGCACAAGATGTACTTGGAACGACGAAAGTGATGTACGGAGAAGATGAGATCGATTTAACTCCTGGCTGGAAACGTCTACACATGGTTGATGCAGTCAAAGAAGCAACTGGCGCTGATTTCTGGGTAGAGATGACGAAAGAACAAGCTCACGCTTTAGCAAATGAGCATGGTGTAGATATTAAACCTTCTATGGAAGCGGGACATGTTCTTAATGAATTCTTTGAACAAAAAGTCGAAGAGTCATTAGTTCAACCTACATTCATTTATGGTCACCCGGTGGAGATTTCACCATTGGCTAAGAAAAATCCCGATGACGGTCGCTTTACAGATCGCTTCGAGTTGTTCATCGTTCGTCGTGAACATGCAAATGCCTTCACTGAATTAAACGATCCGATTGACCAACGCGAACGATTCGAAGCGCAACTCGTTGAAAAAGAAGCGGGTAATGATGAAGCACATGAAATGGATGAGGACTTTATCGAAGCGCTTGAATATGGTATGCCGCCAACAGGGGGACTAGGTATCGGAATTGATCGTGTAATTATGTTGTTAACCAACTCACCGTCGATTCGTGATGTACTGCTATTCCCGCAATTGCGTCACCGTGACTAAGGTATTTAGAGAAAGCTAGAAGCAATTCTAGCTTTCTCTTTTTTATTTCAAGAAAAGACTTGCGTCTACCTGTAGATGGTGGTATATTAATCAAGTTGCTAATTTAAGTGCAACGCGGTAAATAAAAAAAGCAAAACTTTTTGTTGACATGACAACGAGAATTTGTTAAGATATAAAAGTCGCCAAAACAAGCGGCACAATAATGAACCTTGAAAACT
>NZ_AMGD01000095.1:0-8327 GCF_000297555.1 Paenisporosarcina sp. TG-14 | reverse complement strand
AATCACTCCCTCCTACTCGATTTGAGATTAATCCCTACTAAAACGATATAGATTGTGAGGACAACAAATGTTACATCAATTTTCTCGAAATGAATTAGCAATAGGATCAGAAGGTGTTGACCTTTTAAAAAATACAACGGTGGCCATTTTAGGAATAGGTGGCGTTGGCTCGTTTGCAGCTGAAGCATGTGCAAGAAGCGGCATCGGAAAAATCATTCTTGTGGATAAAGACAATGTCGATATAACCAATATTAATCGCCAACTTGTTGCGTATATCTCAACCATAGGGCGCTCGAAATCAGAAGTCATGAAAGAACGAATTCTAGATATAAACCCCGGGTGTGAAGTACACGATTTACACATGTTCTACACCGAAGAAACATTTGAAGATTTCTTCAGTCATAATGTGGATTATGTAATTGATGCCTCAGATACGATCATTTACAAAATTCATTTAATGAAAGAATGTTTAACGCGCGGAGTGAAAATTATTTCATGTATGGGTGCAGCAAACAAAACGGATCCTACTCGTTTTAAAATAGAGGATATTTCAAAAACACATACAGATCCATTAGCAAAAGTCATTCGCAAGAAATTGCGTAAAGAAGGTATTTATAAAGGTATTCCTGTGGTCTTTTCAGATGAGAGTCCAATAATCGTCAGAGCAGATGTAGTCGAGACGGTTGGGAAACCCGATGCAAAATTCCGTAAAGCTCAAATGCCGCCATCATCCAATGCATTTGTCCCGTCAGTTGCTGGATTAGTAGCAGCAAGTTGGGTCATTAATGATATTACAAGAGAAATTCCAGTGAAACGAGTGCGTTCTTAACAAGTCGTTTTTGGACAAATTTAAGGAATTGAGGCAACTATTAGTGTGAATGGGGCAACTATTCATTGGAATGAGTCAACTTTTGCAGTCAATGGGGCAACTTTTCGCTCAATTGAGGCGACTAACCAATTGTCTCCTAATTTATTCACACTTTCCTGGACAAAACATAATCAAAAAGAAGACGTGAATCGCATGAACGCGATTCACGTCTTCTTTTGTTTGAATGACTCTAATTTTTCATAAATTCCAGCAAGTTTCTTTTCTTCGCCTGCAAGAACGGGTTTGTAAAACTTCGACTTCAGTAAGTTGTCCGGAAGATACGTCTGATTGGCCCAACCGCCGAAGGTTCCAATAGGAGTGTTATGTGGATATACATACCCTTCGTGTCCGAGGGCAGCTGCACCAACATAATGAGTATCTTTTAAATGACTTGGTATCTCGCCAACTTTTCCTGCATGAATCGAAGCAATAGCAGCATCGATTGCTTTGTAAGCTGAGTTTGATTTCTCCGATAAACACATCTCAACGACTGCGCTTGCTAAAGGAATGCGTGCCTCGGGCAATCCTAATCGTTCTGCAGCTTGAATACTTGCGAGAACATGTGGACCGACAGATGGGTTTGCTACGCCAATATCTTCATATGCCATCACGAGTAGTCGTCTTGAGACAGCCACTAAATCACCATTTTCAAGCAAGTGAGCTAAATAATACATGGCAGCATTAACGTCACTTCCTCGTACTGACTTTTGCAGAGCTGACAATAGATTGTAGAAATGAGAACCTTTTTTATCACCAAAAACACCAATTCGATCGACCAAGTTTTGCAGTAAAGCATCATCAATTATGGTGACACCATCTTCTTCATCTGATGCCGAAACGACAGATTCGAGAAGTGTTAATGCTTTTCTTGCATCTCCATTTGACGAATCAGCTATTTTCATTTGCTGTTCTTCTGAAATTTGAATCGTCTGTCGACCCAGTCCGCGCTTGTTGTCGGTAAGTGCTCGTTTGATAAGTGTTAGTAAATCATCAGCTGTCAATCGTTTCAGTTGCTTAATTTCACCACAGCGAGAACGAATGGCAGGATTTACATCGTGAAAAGGATTTTCAGTTGTAGCTCCAATTAATACAATAGATCCATTTTCAACATGAGGAAGTAAGGTGTCTTGTTGTAGTTTATTGAATCTGTGGATCTTTGTATAACTAATCTATTATGGATATTAATCTAAATTCCTAATATGAAAGTGTTGTATGTATTTCATCCATTTATTGAAAGGTAAAAAATAAATGAGAAATGCAATAATCATTGCTCGTTCAGTTTTGAACCATATAAAAGAATTGGACTGTAAAATATGAAACGAAATAGCATCACGAAGACACGACTTTTGGGAAACGCTTCATACGCCACTTGGAGAAGTATATCGTAAATGTAATAAAAACCAAATCGAACATCCAATTGCATTAAGAGATCGTGGAAAACGAATTCTAGATGTTTTAACCGATGTTTCCTATTTAACACCTGAACCTAGTTAGGTTATTTTTGGAACTGAATAATAATGCGGTTAATATTTTTCTTCAAGAAATTAGAAGATCCATCTCAATTTTAGAAAGACCCCTTGTTACTTCGAGAGGCGATGGTAAAAGTTATATTTATTCTAATTTCAATCCTAAATATGCTCAAATGTCGGTATCGGTATTAAGAACGTATTACAACTTCTGTAAAGAGACAGAAAAGAATAGTATTAAAAATACACCAGCACAGCGTCTAGAGATCGCTGACAAGGTGTATTCGTGGAAAGATATTATTTATAAACGTTAAATCAAAATGCTTACCCGATTTTAAGGATAGGCGTTTTCTTGTAAATCCATATATTGTAAAACGAATGAAAGCAAACATTTATATAAAGCTACAACTTTGCAAAAAAAAGGTTTATCTAATTGATTTAATTACGCGAAATGCAGTGCTTTTCACCGCCATCTTACAGCTATAAAATAAATATATCAGCTAAGAAAGTCTTTCAGCTTACACTTTTGTCAATTTATTGTTATTAATTGCAAAATGCATAGTTCCAATTAGTATTACCACTGTAATTAATAGAATAACAATTAAATTCTGAAGAACTAATCGATCTAATACAACAGCGGATACTGACGTCAAATATACCGGAACGAATAATGTTAATGAAAATATACCGCTAAAAGTGATTACTTCAAAGATATTTTTTTTATATTTACCGTTGGCAATCAAAATATACAAAATTATTGGTACTGCTATTGCTAATGTTAAAAATATATAACCGATGTCTAATAAACCATACTCTAACAAAAAGAATCCCTTAAGTAACTTAACTACCAAAGCCATACCATAAACCAAAATTGCTGAAAGAATTAAACTTGCTCCTATTAAAATTGTTTTGGACTCTTTCAATTTCATTTCACCCCCTTAAATAAGTTTGAATGGATAGATTAATTATATTATACATTATTTACCTACATAAACTATTTGAATTTGTGAGAATTGTTTGTACTTTTCAATTTTCAAAGGAGGATTACATAGACTACTTTCCAATCGTTCTAACCATTTATAGAAAAGTATGACTAAATTGACGACCCCTACATTACAACCGAACTTTGAACATATTCCTTTTTTAATGTTTCATTCATTTCATTCTCTATGGAAAATGTTGTTACTGATAGAATAATGAAAGCATTTTTCATCATAAACTTCACTCTAACTAATAACAAATATCGTATGATTTTTACTGGTAAAAATTCCTTATACTAATAATACGCATTAAAATTCAAAAAAGTTTCATTTGTTTCCCACTTCCACGCTTTACATAAAATTCCTCAAAAAAGACAAAAAAGCGGCGCTAACTTATAAGGGGTTCTCTTCAGAGGTGCAAAACACGAAATCGACCCCCAAATAGCATTTTAAAACGAAAAGATATTAGCATCGCTTTTAGTGGTGCTTTTTTGTGGTTTTCAGACAGAAAGTAATACAAAAAAACACTGAGTATTACTCAGTGTTTTTCTAGTTCTAATTTTTAGTAAACCTAATTTTCATCTGTTCTTATTAAACTAAAGCACTCGTTAGTGAAAATCTATTCTATACTCTAATTCAAATTGAATAATTCCGAAATGATTTCAGCGCTTCCTGGAGAAAACATAAATATTGATAAAGAAATACATAACAGTCCTACAAACACCAAGCTAAAATTTTTTTTCCGAAGTAACCCCTTAACTACTAAAAATAATCCCACGAATAATATTAAGAAATACCAAAAGCCCACAATTTCACCCCCTTCGCTTTACTTAATATAATGACGTTATAGTTCACCACAAGTTCTGCCTCTTTGCTTTAATATTTCGATATTAAAAAAAGTCCATTCTCGCTTATTGAAGTAAACTCCCTCGTTAGATGAAGAAGAAAGAATCCTCTTTTATTTATTATACCAATACTTTACATTTTATCCTTAAAAAATTAAAATTTCTGTTAATAATAATCGATGTAGTTTGAAGGTTATTTTAACATATCAATTAGCAGATTGATTAGTTGTATTACAACTTCCATTGTAGTACAACTGAACAGGCTACTATTGTACTTCATAACAGAACCCATTACGTTTAACGTTGCTTTTTTTATGGTAATAACAATTGTATTTAACTGTGTGATGGAATAAATATGGAATTTAAAAAATCATACATAGGAGTTCGATTCAATGAAAAAGTGTAACTTACATATGAAATATTAATGTTAATTCTCATTAATGCATTTACAACGTACATCAAGATTAGTCGTGTTATTATAATAGATGGCTAATTACAATGTGGTAGTGAGAATTTTTCAACTTTGTTAAATACATAATCAAAATTCCAGATAACATTGCCTAGATTAATATCTTTGTAACGATAGCTAGAGAAGGAATTTGATATCTTGTTCAGAAGTATTGAAAATATTGAAATTTTTGTTTGAAACCATTACGAGTTATATCTCACTAAAAAACCATTTCTTAAAGGGGTGACATTATGTTCCGATCAGAGCCACTTTCATACCGAATGAGACCTACTACCATCGATCAAGTGGTTGGACAAGAGGAGATCATAGGTCCAAATACTGCTCTATATAAAATGATTAAAAATGGACATTTGCCTTCAATGCTTTTATATGGGCCACCTGGTACGGGTAAAACTTCGCTTGCATATGCAATTGCTGGTACAACGAAGAAAGATTTTTACTCAATAAATGCAACAATTTCCGGAAAAAAAGATATAGAATCAATTATCGATGAAGCAAGAATGACTAGAAATGCTATTATTTTTGTAGATGAAATACACGTATTTAATCGAACTCAACAAGATGCGCTATTAAAGGCTCTAGAAGAGGGTGTGTTCACTCTTATAGGGGCTACCACAGAAAACCCCTACCATAGTGTAAATAACGCGATACGATCAAGGTGTGGCCAAATTAAACAGTTAAAACTATTATCTACTTCCGCAATTACCACTTTATTAAAAAATGCTTTGAAAGATGAACAAAACGGGTTAGGAAAAATGAAAGTTATAATCTCAGAATCACAGATCGAGTTAATAGCCCAAACTACAGGAGATGGAAGAACTGCACTAAGTTTACTTGAGAATATTATCTGGGCTACTGAAGAAGATGAACAAAATAATATTATTGTAACAGATGAAATAGTTAAAGAGTGTGTACAAAATAGAGGATTTACTCACGATAATAAAGGTGACATTTATTTTAATTTATTATCAAGTTTCCAAAAGAGCATACGAGGTAGTGATGTAGATGCTGCTTTATATTATTTAGCACGATTACTAGAGGGCGGGGATTTAGTATCTATAAGTAGACGTTTACTTGTAATAGCATACGAGGATATTGGTTTGGCAAATCCTGAACTGTGTGCAAGAGTCTTATCTGCAATACAATCTGTTGATCGCATAGGCTTGCCAGAAGGACGAATTCCGTTATCGGTTATTACAACTGAACTATGTCTTTCTCCGAAGTCAAATACGGCATATAAAGCTTTGGATAATGCAATACAAGAAGTTAAAAATGGTAAATCACTCGATATACCACCACATTTGAAAGATAGTCATTATCAAGGTGCAGCAAAATTGAACGGTAACGAATATAAATATCCTCATAATTATCCGAATAACTGGGTGCATCAAGAATACTTACCAAAAGAAATATCAGGTAAAGCGTTTTATGAACCAAAGGAAACGGGTGAGGAGAAAAGATTTTCTTTAATACACAAAAAATTAGTATCTCTTCGTAAAGATAATAAATTAAAATAATAATTAAAAAACCACCAATAATCACCTGGATAAGGGATATTGGTGGTTTTTTAGAAATCGAAGTCTTCTAATACGCTTTTTTTCTTATTTTTATAAGACTCGAGTGAAATAGCATCATCTTTACTTTCAACATTTAAAGACTCTTTGTTAATTTGTTGTTTTATATCATTCATTTTATCAAAAACTTCTAGTGGGTTGCTAGATAGTATTGATTCTAATAGAACTTTTACAGGTTCAGTTCTAGTTTGCCCAGTTGTAAGTAAGTTAATTAAAGGCACATCTTTACTCATACTAAGTTCCATCCATTGGAACATTTTCTCTTGGTAATTTGAAGCGGTAGCTTGCCAAGATTTGCACTCTTCTTTTTCTTTTACTAATTCTTGCCTTACTTCAAACAATTCTTTTTCTAGCTTCTTTGTTCTCTGGATATATTTTTGTAGTTTAGTTTCGTTCATCTTTAGGGCACCGGTAAGCTTTACCTTATCTGCTTTACTTCCATTGAAAAATTTATTGATTGCATCTTCAGTATCTACAAATACTTCATCTTCGTTAAACGAGTTAGTTACTGTATGCATTATTACTTGGTTGGTTTTGTCAATTGCTAATCTACCTTCACCTTTACGCCAGAAAAATTCTCCGATTGAGTAGAGAATTTCTCCTTTTTCGAATTGTTCTCGGGAGAAGCGATAAACATCCATATAGGTAATCTTTCCAGAAATATTATGTTCCGTTGTGTAACGATAGATAATTTCTTGAACAAGTTCGAGCGGTATTTCTTTCTTCGGTCTACCTCTTTTTTTAATCATTCGGTTATTCACCTCTCTTTGCTAAGTTTTTAGAGAAATTCAATGTTTTATTCAACGTAATATCTAGTTGGCTTTTTGTGTAAAAGAGATCTTTGTTGAAGTCTTGATTAATTTCGGAAAAATCATTTTCCATACTCTCTTTTAAAGCAATACGGTATAAGTCTTTTAATGTGTCTAGCAACCTATCCATATCGCTCCTACAGTTTTGTAACTCAATTTCAATTTCATCTTTTTTATCTAAGTATTCGTCTTGGCTAATCTTCCAGTGTTCACAATAAAAACACTTATCAACTTGGCAATACATCTCAGGGTCTGTACAGAAGCCAATTTCAACTTCAGTTTCAAAATCTGAATCATTGGGCTTTAAAATCTTTTCTCGAATGAATTCATCATCAAAAATATTAGAAGATGCTTGTCCCTCTTTACTATTAGAATTATGACCTTGTACGAAATTGAATCTTTGCATAAGCTGAATTATTTCAACGTCTACCCAATACTCCATATGCTGATGATAATGGTACTGTGCTTGTAGCGAGGTATGTCCTCCTAATCTGGCGATTTCCACAGGATGATAACCTTGTCTCATTAAGTTTAAAAAAGCGAAATGCCTAGTATCGCCGGGTCTTATCTTTTGTTCATAAGGTGCACTATATTTTCCGTCAACTATCTCTTCATAGAAATTATTAAGCACCTTTATAAAGTGATTGTAAGTAAAACGATTCTCAAAATAATCCGTAAAACCAATAGATTTGGATGAAATAAGTGTATCTGAACTTCCGAAAGGTTCAGTTAAAGAAACATACTCTTGTAATTGATTAAAGATTTGTTGGGGGATAGAAATCTTATCAATAATTTGAATCTTGTGGTGGTTATTTTTTTGTTTAAGCCTAGGTAATTGAATGAAATATCTATCATTCTCTTTAAAAAGAGAAGTTCTCTCAATTCCACAAAATTCCGATGGTCTCATCGGAATTAAATTGCTTATTTCCCACCAAAGATAAATAGGGTAGTATTTCAAATAATTAATATCATTTGTTTCAAGCGTTGAAAAGTAGTTTTCAATTACCCAAGAAAAGGCTAAGACATCTTTTGCAGCTGGGAGACTTCTAACGGAACCTACAATATTGTCCATTTTGATATCACTCTTTACATCTATAAGCATTTTTTTGTAAGATTGATGTTCTCCAATCTCATAAAAGTCCAAGAAATTCAAGATAGCTACACATATCGACCAACGCTGTCTATCAGTACACTTGTGAAGTAAAAAAAGCTCAACATCATCTTGAAGAGTTTCATTAAAATTATGAGAGTGGATTAGAAATTTTTTAAAATTACTATAATATTTTTTTATTGTTTTGTAGATTATCATATTAAGT